>NZ_FNPQ01000046.1:0-18660 GCF_900107335.1 Nitrosomonas sp. Nm58
GCCTGAATGTATAACCCAGAAAATCAAAGCTCTGATTCGGATATTGCTCGTCTCGGTTTGAGTCCTTGCAGTACACAATCTTAGTTTTCTCCTGGATAGCGCGACACGGAAAAAATGGTTCTGCCGCCACCTGTGACTAAACAACCACCGGCTAAAGCCGGTGGGTTAGAGTTACGGACTGAAAGTCCGGATACGCGTCGACTGAACGACGCGTCTTATTCCGGCTCCATTTCAAAATTATCGTTTGGATTTGGCTCAAAGTGATTCTCCAAGTATTGCTTGATCATCTCTTCTGTCATCTGACCTACTGTCGCGCAGAAATACCCTCGCGCCCAAAAATGCCTTCCCCAGTACTTCTTCTTCAGGTGAGGAAATTCTTCAAACAGATAGCTCGATGTTCGTCCTTTTATCCGTCTCATGATCTCACTCGGAGCCATCTCCGGCGGACAACTCACCAGTATATGCACATGATCCTTACTCACTACACCCTGTACAATTCTGATTTCAAATGCTTCGCACGTCTGACGAACCAGCTCTCGAACACGTTCTGTCACCTCTCCTTTCAGAATCTTATATCGATACTTCGTTACCCATACAAAATGATATTCAATCTGATAAACCGTATGACTTCCATATCTATAATCCATGCCACACCTCCTGTGTGGCATATTCTCGCAGCTAAAGCCGGTGGTTTTAACCTTATGATGGATAATAAAATGCTTCATAATCGAGTCAAGTAAGGCACTCTTGCCAATTCCCAGGTAACTACAAATAGTCGTTGCGCATTGATCTGCTGGACTAACTGTGCTTCGAGTTCAACTATCAATGTATTACGTTTCGCCTCTACTTCATCCTGCCGATCAAACAATTCCCGCCGCAATTTTTGCGCTTCTGCTCAATTTCCCGTTGCTGCTTTTGCCAGTGGAGCTTTTCCTCCAGTGTGGGTGCGGTAGCAGCGGTGCACCGCACTTCCTTGATCTGGCGATCCAGCTCTTTAATTTCATTCTCCAGTCCCACTTTTAAATCATCTGCCCAGGCATCGAGCTTTTGCACTTCTTGCTCAAAATATTTCAGATTGCGGCGGTTGATGTGCTCGGTTAGTCGGTTCTTGCGCTGTGTCAGATCGGCATGCAATACGGCTTGGTCGTTCGGCGTTGTATCGAGCCGAATTTGCTCTTGAGCCGGCAGGCGCAGTAGTTTCTCTGGATCGTCTTCTGGCAAGACGTGGCCATCCTTCGTGATCGCTGACACCACAAGACGTTGCTCTTTGCCACCGAGAGAATTATCGGTGAGCAATTCTACCGCAAGCCAACCGCTTGTGCCGCGCAACGGTCCCGGTCTTGCCCAAGCCAACTTCATCGGCAAGGATAACACCGCGCGACAAAGGATTCTGACAAGGGAAGAGCGCCGCCTCAACTTGGTGGGGATTCAAATCCACTTGAACGTCGGTCAGCGCAGCCGCAAGTTTCTCGACACTGTGTCAGAGGTGCACCACGACGAGTTAGCTCGTGTGCGTAGTAACGGTATGCTGTGGGTTTGCCCTTATCGCTCACTCACGCACCGTTTCCCAGAATTTCTGCAATCGTTTGACGGACACTGGATAAGGCGTTTTCAGTTCCTGAGCGAATAGGGAAATACGCAGTTCTTCGATTTGCCAGCGGAATTCGATCAGATTGGAGTCAATGATGCCGGCTTTGCGGTGTTTTTCCAGGCGCTGTAGGTATTGATTCCATAGTGCCGCGATGCTGGCCGCATGCTGCCCATCGCGCGAGGGATTACCGGCATATTTGTCGAGCCGCAGGACCATGCCTTTCAAATAACGCGTGAGGTGCGGCAGTCGCTCCCATGTAGTCGCATGCAGAAAGCCAGGATAAATCAGGTTATTGAGCTGATCGTTCAGTTCATTCTTGAGACGGGGGTTGCTGATCGTGGTAGCAGCGAGGCGTTGTTTGAGTATCTGGTATTCCTGGGCAATGCTCTGAATAAGTCGGGCAACAGCATCGGTCACGGGGCTGAGACGTAACCGTGCACGCTGTTTCTGTGCGGTAAATTCACTTTCGCTGCGTGGCAGCGGATCATCGCCAATGAAAGCCCGATCGCTGATAGCGTCGAGCATGTCCCGTTTGAGCACCTCAGGATCGATCAGTGTGCTCAACTGTAAAATCGCTTGTTTGTGCCCAGGCAAGTTTTTTTCGAGCTGTTTCATCCTGTCTTTAAGGTCGAAGCTCAGTAATCGCCGTACGCCAGCGCGCATATTGCTTTCGGCCGTTTCACGGGTATCAAACAGGCGAATGGCGACATGGTCTGCCTGATCGACCAAAGCAGGATAACCTGTTATTTGCTTTCCCGCGCGCGTGAACGCGATTTTCTCGGGTAGATCGCCAAAATCCCAGCGCGTGAGCAGGTCGCGCTCGATGCCGGTTTGTTCGGCTGCACCTGATCGGGCAAACGTCAGCTGAGCAGCCTGTCCAAGCTGCGTCTGCAATTGCGCCAGATCGCGGCTCATGGCCAGTTCCTGCCCGACATCGTCGATCACTTTGTAATTCATCTGTAGATGCAGCGGCAAAGGCTTATCGTCCCAGCTATCGAGCGGCACCTTGACGCCTGTTTTGGTCTGGATGAAGCGCGCCAGCGCTTCGGACAGCAGCATGACTTCACCTTGCGTTTCCTGATGTTCCAGAAACCGGGTCACATAGTCAGGCACAGGCACCAGATTCCGCCTGATTTGTTTGGGCAGCGCTTTCAGGTACCAGGTTATTTTTTCCCGCACCAATCCTGGCACCAGACTATCGAACTGGGCGGCATGCAGCTTGTTGAGAAGAGGTAATGGCACCGTGATGGTTACGCCATCCAGCATGTGCCCAGGTTCAAAGCGATAGCTCAAGGGAAACGCATGATCATGAATGCTAAGGGTTTCAGGAAATTGCACTTCGGTAATGCTGCCTGCTGCATGACGCATCAGGTAATCACGCGTGAGATACAGCAGTTGCGGGTTGGTTTCTTCTCCCTGCTTGCGCCATTTCTCAAAAGCTGTCCCGCCATAAATATCTGCCGGGATAATGGCATCGTAAAACGCGAATATCTCCTGCTCATCGACCAGCACATCCTGCCGGCGCGCCTTGTGTTCGAGTTCTTCAATTTCAGCGATCAGCCGGCGATTCTGTTCAAAGAACGGCGCTTGGGTTACGTACTCGCCTGCTACCAGGGCATTGCGGATAAAGATTTCACGTGCTTCTTTAGGATTGATTCTGCCATACGCCACTCGCCGCTTCGGTACGATCGTCAGGCCATAGAGCGTGACGCGTTCATAAGCCGCCACCTGGGCAGGTTGCTTTTCCCAATGAGGGTCAAAATAATGTTTTTTACAAAGCCTGCCAGCAATGTTTTCCAGCCAGGAAGGATCGATGGTGGCTGCGCAGCGCGCATACAGTTTGGCGGTTTCGGTTAGCTCCGCTGCCACAATCCACTTGGGTCTGGCTTTTTTCAGTGTTGAACCCGGAAAAATCGAGAATTTGATGCCGCGCGCACCAAGATATTCGCCCTCACTTTCTGACTTGAAGCCGATGTTGCCGAGCAGGCCAGCCAGCAAGGCGCGGTGAATTTCGTCATAGCTCGCTGGTACCTGGTTTGGCCTGAGCCCCAGTTCCATCACCAGCGTATGTAACTGTCCATGGATTTCACGCCATTCACGCAAGCGGCGATGGGAAAGGAAATTTTCCTGGCACTCGGCGATGAGTTTCTTGTTGGATTTCTTATGCTTAAGCTGTTCATCAAAGAAATCCCACAATTTAAGAAAACCCATAAAATCCGAGCGCTCATCGCGGAAAGGCTCATGCGCGCGGTCGGCTGCTTCCTGCCGCTCAAAGGGCCGGTCGCGCGGGTCTTGCAGACTGAGAGCGGAAGCAATGATGAGCAGTTCGCTCAGGCAATTCTCCTGTTTTGCCGCCAAGACCATGCGGGCGATTTTTGGGTCGATCGGGAACTTGGCGAGCCGCCAGCCGATTGTGGTCAACGCATTGTTGTCATCCACCGCGCCGAGCTCTGCCAGCAGTTGATAACCATCGGCGATCATGCGCGGCAACGGCGGCTGGATAAACGGAAAGTTCTCTACATCGCCGATCTTGAGGGATTTCATGCGCAAAATAACGGCAGCCAGCGAGGAACGCAGGATTTCTGGATCGGTAAATTCCGGGCGCGCCAGATAATCATCCTCCCCATACAGCCGAATACAAATGCCACTCATTACCCGGCCACAACGTCCGGCGCGCTGATTGGCGGAAGCCTGGGAAATTTTCTCGATCAGCAGCTGCTCGACCTTGTTGCGGTAACTGTAACGATTGACGCGCGCCAAGCCGGTATCGATCACGTAGCGGATACCCGGCACAGTCAATGAAGTTTCCGCCACATTGGTCGCCAGCACGATGCGCCTTGCATTACCGGGCTTGAATACGCGCTCCTGCTCGGCAAACGAGAGGCGGGCGAACAATGGCAGGATTTCCACCCCCGCCCCGCCACCCGGACGGCTAAAGGCATGCTTGCGCAAGGATTCAGCGGTTTCCCTGATTTCACGCTCACCGGGTAGAAAGATTAAAGTATCTCCTGCCCCCACGCGCATCAATTCATCGACCGCATCCATGATGGCTTGCTGCAGATCCAGCTCTTCCTCATCATCAGCAGCAGTCAGAGGACGATAGCGCATTTCTACCGGGTACAGCCTGCCGGATACTTCGATCACCGGCGCAGCGTCGAAATGCTGCGAAAAACGCTCGGCATCAATGGTGGCGGAAGTCACGATTAGTTTCAGATCAGGCCGCTTGGACAACAACTGCTTGAGATAGCCCAGCAGGAAATCGATATTGAGGCTGCGTTCATGCGCTTCATCGATAATAATCGTGTCATAGGCGCGCAGCAGTGGATCACCCTGCGTTTCCGCCAGCAGAATGCCATCCGTCATGAGCTTGATATAGGTATCCTTACTCACGCTGTCCGAGAAACGGACTTTATAGCCCACCGCATGACCCAGCGGACTATTAAGCTCAGTTGCGATTCGTATCGCTACGGTGCGAGCGGCGATACGGCGTGGTTGAGTATGTCCGATCAACCCGGCTACCCCACGCCCAAGCTCAAGGCAGATTTTGGGCAGTTGCGTCGTTTTGCCTGAGCCCGTCTCGCCACAGACGATCACTACCTGATTTGCTTGAATGGCGCGCGCAATTTCTTCGCGCTTGCCAACGACAGGCAACTCTTCCGGATAGGTCGGCTTGGGCAGATTGGCTAGACGCCGATCCAGATCAACTCCAGCAGAAGATGGCTTCATGAAAAACGAAATAACAAAACAAGAATAGGAACCAACAGTACGCTTGCAGGACTGAAGAAAACAAAGCTTACCAACTACTTACTAACGATCACCGCTTCTTTCTGATTACTCAGTGTTCCCTGTTCGATAATGGCCACAGTCAATCTGGAAATCGCTACGCGCTTGCCAGTGGCTTCTTCGGTAATATCCGTCTGCCAGACCTGGGTGCGGCGGCCAATGTGTAATGGTGTGCACATCCCGATGACATTGCCTTGCGTGACGGCGCGAATATGGTTGGCGTTGATTTCAAGCCCAACAGCACGATACTTTTCCGGATCGATCGTCATCCAAGCCGAGACGCTACCCAATGTTTCTGACAATACGCAACTCGCGCCGCCGTGCAAAATCCCGAAAGGTTGCGTCGTCCGGTTATCGACCGGCATCCTTGCTTTCAGAAAATCCGGACCCATTTCAACAAAATGTATCCCGATATGCACGCCCATATTGGCATTGCGCAGCCCTTCCAGATAATCGAGTGTGTAATCCTTGAACCAAATCATGCTCACCAGCTCACCTTTAAATTAGATTGTTAAAAAAGTTGTATGCCGCAAACTTCGTGACGGAAGCGCTAAATAATTAGCCGAGCAAGATGATCAGCGCTTCCTAAACTGAATATTATAAAGGCAATGGAATAACAGACATGCTGCTTTGTAGCTAACCCTGCTTCTTGGTTGCATGTAAGAATTTTTAGCATTGTTGATAGGATGCAGGAGAATACTGTAGTTGGGCATCTATAAACGTAGCCGATTAATCTTACCGAATCGCCAGGAGCTACAAAACCACTGGCCTGTCTGGAAGCTCATTTTCTCTTCCCTTCAACTCTGCAGGAAAATGTTTTTTCAGTTGATCATCAATTGCGCCAATTGCAGTCAACACACCTTTTTCAAATTGCCTCTTGCGGAAAGCTGCTTCCATCTCATGGCAAATCCTTTCCCATTCTACATGGCCCACTTTAGCGTATATTCCGCGATCGGCTACAATCTCCACATCATGATCCGCAAGCAGCAAATAAACCAGCACCCCATTGTTATGGTGCGTATCCCATACCCGTAGCAATGAGAAGATATCTATCGCCCGCTCCCGCGCAGATTGTCTTTTCAGCAGAGAGACCAGATTTAGTGAGGCTTCTACCGCAAACAAAATCTCACCATCATGATTCATCTCAGATTGCTTGATAGCCTGCTCAATTCTTGCCAGCGAAGCAGGGGGAAGTGCGCGCTTTACTGCTATTTGGCCGATAAAAAGATGCCGGATTATACGCATAAGACTCATTACCATCTCCCCGAAGCACCCCCACCACCAAAACCGCCCCCTCCCCCACGGAATCCTCCTCCTCCAAAACTGCCGCCACCTGGCCAGCTACTGCGTCCCCCTCGGTAAATCCCCCTACCCGTATTCTCAAATAAGCTCATAACAAAAATTACAATCGCAATAAGAATAGCGATTGCCAGGGAGGAAAAAATCAGCCAGACGATTGAGCCAGCGATGGTTCCCGCGACGGTAGCGCCCATCATGCGCCCAAACATAGCCTGCAATATTTTTCCAAGCACGAGAAACACAAGCAAAATGGGAATAATGTTATCCAGAATAATGCCCAATCCACTTGCTGCGCCTGTGCCACGCCTAGAAGAAGATGGAGGTAGCGGTTCACCTTCGATGACTTTTAAAATATGTTCAATACCCGTCCGCAGTCCAGCAGCAAAATCTCCTTGACGAAACGCTGGAACGATCAATTCATCGATAATCCGTTTTGCGATCGCATCAGGTAATGCGCCTTCCAGTCCATATCCTACTTCGATGCGCAACGTTCTGTCATTCTTGGCAACCAGAAGAAGGACGCCATCATCGACCCCTTTACGCCCAAGCTTCCACGCCTCAGCTACGCGTATTGAGTATTGTTCAATGGTTTCAGGTTGTGTCGTTGGCACGATCAATATGGCTACTTGGCTCCCTTTCTTGGTCTCAAAATCAGTTAACTTTTGTTCCAGTTGAGCAGCTTCACTCTTCGAAAGCGTGTGGGTTAAATCGGTGACGCGAGTTTTAAGTGGTGGAATTGCCACTTCAGCCAAAGAAAACGTGGCGGAAATACACAATATGACCACTATCAGCAGTTTGACACAGGTTTCAATCATTCTGGCAAGCATGCTGCTATTCAGCGCGAACGTAAAACTGTACTTATTATCTAGCTGGCACAGGTGCATCAAAATCAACCTTCGGTGCGATAGAGATTTCTTTTTCGTTCTCAACCGTAAAATTAGGTTTTACCTGGAAATCAAATAGCATTGCTGTAAGGTTGCTCGGAAATGAACGTACGGTCACGTTATATTCCTGAACCGCTTTGATATAGCGATTACGGGCAACGGCAATGCGATTCTCTGTACCTTCCAATTGGGCTTGCAAGTCACGGAAATTGGTATCCGATTTGAGCTGTGGGTAGTTCTCTACCACTATCAGTAAACGTGCAAGCGCACTCGATAATTCTCCCTGAGCACCCTGAAATTTAGTAAAAGCTTCCGGATCATTGATGAGTTCTGGCGTCGCCTGGATACCACTCACTTTCGAACGAGCGTTGGTCACACCCAGCAACACCTCTTTTTCCTGGGCAGCAAAGCCTTTGACCGTATTGACCAGATTTGGGATGAGATCTGCTCGGCGCTGGTATTGATTGACCACCTCAGACCAATTTGCCTTAATCTGCTCATCCGTGGATTGCAAAGTATTGTATCCGCAGCCACTTAAAGCTAGTGTGTAAAGCAATATCAGGTAAACCAGCAGTTTTTGCATAAACATCTCCTGAGAAAAATAGAATGCAAAATAAATAAAAATAATTTAAAAATTAAATCAACGCAACGTATCACTTCACGTAGATACCTTTGAACTTTGAAGTAAGGTAGCCTTGGTAACCTTACTTTACCCATTGCATGAATTTTGGATATACCCAATGGTACAATGCCTTCAATACCCGGGAGAATATTATGTATAGAATAAGTTTTTCTTCATTGCTAATTTTATTGCTGTTCAGCATATTTTCTTTAACAACTCATGCAGGTCAAGTACCAAAACCTTTATTACCACTAACATTGGCAAATAAGATGGTAGCAGCAGCGATGCAACAATGTGAACGTGATGGTTTTCAGGTTTCCATTGCAGTTGTGGATAGAAGTGGTGTGGTACAGGCTCAAGTAAGAATGGATGGCGCCGGTGCGCATACCATCGAAAGCAGTTTTCGCAAGGCTTATACATCTGCCAGCTTGAAATTGCCAACCATGAAAATGGCACAGATTGCTGCCAAAGATCCTGAATTACAAGGCTTGCATCATATGGCCAACAATATTCTTCTACTAGGCGGTGGCTTACCTATCATTATCAATGGTGAGGTGGTAGGTGGAATTGGTGTGGGCGGCGCACCAGGTGCACATTTTGATGAAGTCTGTGCAGAAGCAGGCCTGAAAAGCATCCAGGAAAATAAATAATCTCGCTAGCTCCTGGGAATTTATTTGTTTTTTAAGCTTAAATGATAGTTTGTTTCATTGACGCATCATGGCCACTGCTCCATGCTTAACATGGGTTGTCGCAAAATTGGTTAACAAGCAATACAAAGAGAAAACTCTAGCTGTTAATGAGTATATTTCAATCGCTCGATACATGTTATTTCTCTCTCATCATAACCTGTGCTATCCTCGCTAGCTTCAAATAGATGACGTAAAGTTAGATTACAGGTAAAGACGCTAAATAGTGTTGCTAGCGCTACCTCGAGAAAACAACACGTACTGCATATCACATAATTTGTTATACCCATGGCTGCTGATCACTTTGACGTTATCATAGTAGGGGGTGGACCGGTTGGCATGGCGCTAGCCATTTGCCTGAATCAAAGAAAGGTCTCAACTTTGCTCTTGGAAGCCCAGGGGCTACCTGAACAAGTTCAAGATCCTCGCCCGCTGGCACTTTCGTATGGAAGTCATTTGATTTTGCAAAAATTAGGTGTCTGGGAAACATTGCAGCAAATAACTTTCATCAAAACAATCCATATCTCTAATCGCGGCCATTTTGGTCGTACCCTCTTAACTTCAGAAGAAGCGGGCGTACCGACATTAGGATATGTGGTGAATTACCATGATTTATATCGATCAATGCATCAGTTGCTGCTAGATCATGGTGTTAATTATCAGACTGGCGCCATGGTCTCAAGACTAGCAGCAGGCGCTAAGCAAGCCCAAATTGAATATCAGCAAGCGGAAGAAAATAAACAAGCTACCGCAAAGCTGCTTGTACTGGCCGATGGAGGTCGGCTTGCTGCACAAATTGAAAGTATCAGTTACCATACACATGAATATCAGCAATGGGCGGTTGTTGCCAATGTGGAAACATCTATACCCCAGAATGGGGTAGCGTATGAGCGTTTTACCTCTGATGGGCCAGTAGCGTTATTGCCATCAGGGAACGGTTATGCTCTGGTATGGACTGTTCCTTCCTTATCCGCTAAAGAAATTCTTAGTCTTGATGACTCAACTTTCCTTTTACATCTGCAGCATCACTTTGGTGATCGGCTTGGAAAGTTCGTTAGTTCTGGGGGGCGCTCAGGATTTCCTCTTGCGCTCAAACATGCTTCGCCTACTACGGCCACGCGAACGGTACTTGTAGGTAATGCCGCACAAACGCTACATCCAGTCGCTGGTCAGGGATTTAATCTAGGGTTACGCGATGCTTGGGAATTATTCAATGAGATTAATGGCTTATCATCTTTATCTACGCAAATAGGCACCTCTGAAATGCTGAAAGCTTATGAAAGCAAGCGTCGGATAGATAGAGATGCGGGGAAAATATTTACCCATTCTTTAGCAAAAATATTTACAAGCGATCTTCCCCTGATACAGACTTTCAGTAGCTTGGGACTAAGTGTATTAGATTGTTTACCACCCGTTAAACGATTTGTGGCACGCCGTATGATATTTGGCGTCAGAGGCTAATTTATCGGATAATATGGCGCACTGTTTTTCAATTCTTTTCTTTAAGAAAATTACCTGATCTACCATTAATTTCTCATCACTCCAGTATCGAATTTGAGTCATACCATGCAAATTGGCCCCTATACTCTCAAGAACAAGCTGATAGTCGCACCAATGGCTGGTGTGACAGATCGCCCTTTCCGGCAACTTTGTAAGCGCATGGGTGCTGGCATGGCAGTCTCGGAAATGGTATCAAGCAATTCACTATTATGGGGATCAGAAAAGACGCGTCGACGCGCCAGTCATGAAGGAGAGGTCGCCCCTATTTCCGTACAGATTGCTGGTGCTGATCCCCAAATGATGGCTGATGCAGCGCGTTATAATGCCGATCAAGGCGCACAGATTATCGATATCAATATGGGTTGCCCTGCCAAGAAAATCTGTAATGTCATGGCAGGCTCCGCATTGTTGAAAAATGAAATGCTAGTTGGAAAAATTCTGGATGCCATTACGCATGCCGTAGATATTCCAGTAACCTTAAAAATCCGCACGGGTTGGGATACGCAACATAAAAATGCCGTGACTGTGGCACGTATTGCTGAAAATGCCGGAATACAAGCGCTTGCGATTCATGGACGAACACGTGCCTGTGCCTATCGTGGCGATGCTGAATATGACACCATTGCAGAAGTTAAAGCTTCCACTAAGATACCGGTTATCGCCAATGGTGATATTACTACGCCGGAGAAAGCGAAACAGGTCATTGAATATACTCATGCAGACGCAGTCATGATCGGACGTGCTGCGCAAGGAAGACCGTGGATTTTTCGAGAAATCGATTACTATTTCAGAACGGGTAAATCCCTGCCACCACCAGAGGTTACCGAGATTCATCATGTACTGATTGATCATCTGCATGCTCTTTACAATTTTTATGGAGAATATTCGGGCGTGCGCATCGCGCGCAAGCATATTTCTTGGTATACCAAAGGACTTATCGGTTCCGCTACATTTCGTCATACCATGAATCAGTTACAAACCACTGAAGAGCAATTGGCAGCAACTAACACTTTTTTCTATCAGCTTGCTAATTATGGACAAAGACTCACTTATACCGAAGATGAGGTAGTAATAGCTATATGAATACCTTTAATGATAATGAAATTGCCAGCTGTTTACGTAAATCGATTGAAGCCTATCTCAAGGATTTGGATGGCGAGAGGCCCTGTTCAATCTACGAAATGGTCATCCGTAGTGTCGAGAGGCCATTATTCGAGCTAGCTATGGAATATGCTGGAGGAAATCAAACCAAGGCAGCAGAGCTCCTTGGCATTAATCGAAATACGCTTCGCAATAGATTAGCTAAACAACGGATCAAATAAATTTTGTGAAATGACAATAAAACAAGCATTAATCAGCGTCTCAAATAAAACAGGCATTATTGAACTGGCTAAAAAGTTACACCAATTTGGAATTAATATTATTTCCTCAGGAGGCACGGCCAAATTATTGCAAGAAGCAGGCGTGGCGGTGACAGAAGTCAGTGAATACACAAGTTTTCCTGAAATGCTTGATGGGCGGGTAAAAACACTCCACCCCAAAATTCACGCAGGTATTTTATCCAGAATGGATCTGCCTGAACATCAGCAAGCTATACAAAAAGCTGGAATACCGCCGATTGAATTAGTGATCGTCAACTTATATCCATTTGCTGAAACTATCGCACGAGCTAACTGTACTCTTGAGCAGGCAATTGAAAATATTGATATCGGTGGACCCACCTTAATTCGGGCGGCTGCAAAAAATTATCAGCATGTGACAGTCATCACTGATCCTGATGATTACCCAGTCTTATTGGCTGAAATGGAATCAGGTAGTGGCACAGTAGAGCTAGCACGTCGTTTTCAGTTTGCACAAAAGGCTTTTTCACATACGGCTCGTTATGATAGCGCTATCAGTAACTACCTGACATCGATTGATTCCAGCAATCAACATCGATCATTTCCAGATTGCCTCAATCTTAATTTTAATATCATTCAATCTTTGCGCTATGGTGAAAACCCACACCAGGAAGCCGCTTTTTATCGTGATGCAATCGATCTCCCTGGAAGTCTTGCAAACTATACCCAGTTACAAGGCAAGGAATTATCTTATAACAACATCGCGGATACGGATGCAGCTTGGGAATGTGTAAAAACCTTTGACAGTCCTGCTTGCGTCATTGTCAAACATGCTAACCCCTGTGGGGTTGCTATTGCTGATACACCACTTGCCGCATATAAACTGGCCTTTGCAACTGATCCAACCTCTGCATTTGGCGGTATTATTGCCTTTAACCGTTCCGTTGATGCTGAACTGGCCGAGACAATTCTGAAACAATTTGTCGAGGTCATCATTGCTCCTGAAATTTCACTTGAGGCCAGCAAGATACTGAATCAAAAAGCTAATATCCGTATACTAACAGCTCCGCTCAAAATGCAACCTAATCGTTATGAGTTAAAACGGGTAGGTGGAGGAATATTGGTACAGACACCGGATAGCCTTAATATCACGGAAAATCAGCTCAAAGTAGTTACCCAGGCTCAGCCCACTCCCCAGCAGATTCAAGACTGCCTATTTGCTTGGCGTGTCGCAAAATTTGTCAAATCCAATGCCATCGTATTTTGCGCTCAAGGCCAGACGCTAGGCATTGGCGCCGGTCAAATGAGTCGAATTGATAGCGCACGCATTGCTTCAATTAAAGCTAATCATGCAGGATTAGATTTAATGGGCTCTATTGTTGCCTCAGATGCCTTTTTTCCCTTCCGAGATGGGTTGGATGTTGTCGTTCAGGCAGGTGCTAGGGTCGTTATTCAACCAGGAGGCAGCATTCGAGATGAAGAAGTGATTAAGGCAGCCGATGAGCACGGTATCGTGATGGTCTATACAGGAGTACGGCATTTTAGGCACTAAAGGGGGATTTACAAAAAATTACCCTTCAAATTACCGATATCTTCCTGTCTGACCTTATTAAATATTAGTCGAGTTGCTATTCCTTAGAAATTAAATATGAAATTACTCGTGATCGGAAGCGGCGGTAGAGAACATGCATTAGCTTGGAAATTAAATCAATCTCCACGTGTCCGCAAAGTTTATGTTGCACCAGGTAATGCAGGCACCGCACTCGAGCCAGGATTAGAGAATATTCCTTTCACTGCATTATCTGATCTTGTGGTTTTTGCCCAGAAAGAAAACATTGCGCTAACCATTGTGGGCCCAGAATCCCCTTTAGCCGATGGCATTGTCGATATTTTCCGCACCGCAGGTCTTAAGATCTTTGGACCTACTAAAAAGGCTGCACAACTGGAAGCATCAAAGATTTTTTCTAAAACGTTCATGCAGCGTCATGGTATTCCAACCGCTGCGTATGCAAGCTTTGACAACCCATCTGAAGCTCATCACTATATTGAACAGAAAGAAGCCCCAATTATAATCAAGGCTAATGGTCTGGCGGCAGGAAAAGGTGTTGTTATTGCAACGACCCGCGCAGAAGCCCATGAAGCAATTGATACGATGCTGATAGAAAATAAATTGGGGGAAGCAGGCACTCAAATCTTGGTTGAAGACTACCTTGAAGGAGAAGAAGCTAGTTTCATTGTTATGTCTGATGGCCGGAATGTATTACCACTCGCCACTAGCCAGGATCACAAACGTTTGTTAGATAATGATCAAGGACCGAATACAGGTGGCATGGGTGCTTATTCACCTGCTCAAATAATCTCACCTACACTCCATGCCAAGATTATGCGCGAAATTATCACTCCGACCATTCAGGGTATGGCACGTGATGGCGAACTCTACACCGGTTTTCTTTATGCCGGATTAATGATTACGCCGCAGGGAGAAGTTAAAGTACTGGAATTTAACTGTCGCATGGGTGATCCAGAAACGCAACCTATTATGCTGCGACTGAAAACTGATCTCGCTATATTACTTGAGCACGCAGTTAATCAAACACTGGACAAAGTAGAAATTGAATGGGACCGGCGTACAGCATTGGGTGTTGTCATGGCTGCTGAAGGTTATCCAGGCGTGCCGCGAAAAAATGATGTCATCACTGGTCTAACTGAAATAATGACCAATCAAACATCTCCAGATGAATTTCATATATTTCATTCAGGTACTGTGCTAGGTGACCAAGATAAGAATGAGATCTTAACAGCTGGAGGACGCGTATTGTGTGTAACAGCGTTAGGTGAAAATATCAAACTAGCTCATCACCGCGCTTACGATATCGCAAGCAGGATTCATTTTGAAGGATGCCAGATGAGGCATGATATTGGACATAAAGGAATGGAAAACTACGATAGATAAAAGACTTAAATCTTGAAACTTATACAGATTGCTATCTAGGCGGTTCTTAATTTGTCAAATTAATTCTTAATCCAATCTGGCAGTTTTCCTTTTATTATTTCTTCTCAGAAAATTTAAATTTCTATATGTTTCATATGATTCAACTTAACCTACATTAAGTCTCAATTTATTTAATTCGAATACATCTTTATAAGCATAGGCAAATTGTGATAAGTAAATGGATAATACTGATTATTATTGCGCTATTAATTTACTGGGGTATCAAGAATCTCCAACGAGCGAGCAAACAAACTAGAAAATCAAATAATGAAATCGAAGATATGGTTTGTTGCGCACATTGCGGTCTACATATTCCGAGAAATGAGAGTATTGTTGCAGGAAAAAAATATTTCTGCAGTATCGATCATCAGAAATCACATTTCAAATCAACACAGTAGCTTCATGACTCTCCTATGCCTATTTCTTCATCGTCAAATTATTTTTTGTTATGCTCGCGCTATATCTTGCTGTGTCGAGATCAGATAACCTAGATCAGATGATCTAAGACAATTTACGATTAGCCCAGAGCGCAGCAGTGAACAATAACATGGCGCCTGCCTGATGGGCTGCGGCAAGGGGTACGGGCACGACCAACAATAAAGTCGCAATCCCCAGACTGATTTGGACTGCCAGCATCATTAAAAGAAGATGACATGCCAATCGTTCAGAACTGGAAAGCGAGTATTTTCTCGCCTTGAACCAGAAAAGAGGCACAAGAAATACCAACAACCAGGCGATCATTCGGTGATCAAACTGGACTGTTGCCATGTTCTCAAAGAAATTACGATACCATGGCTCCAGTACGAATAAGTCTGTTGGAATCAAGTAGCCATCCATCAACGGGAAGGTATTGTAAGCCAAACCAGCATGAATTCCGGCAACGAGACCACCAGACAATACCATGATAAAAATAAGCGTTGTAATCGATAAAGAAAATCGACGCAAACTTTGCGTTGCTCTGTCTCGCTGAAGACTATTCTCAGATGACAATAATCCTGTTGCCACCCAGAACATGGCTGCATAAATAACGAAGGCAAGCCCCAAGTGTGCCGTTAAGCGATATTGACTGACATAAATATTGTCCACCAAACCGCTCATCACCATATACCAGCCCATTAAGCCTTGCAGGCCACCTAATGCGAAAATACCCAGTAATTTAAGACCAAGTAGGCGATTAACTTGTTTACGAATAACAAAATAAATAAAAGGAATAAAATACACTATTCCAATGGCACGCCCCAATAATCGATGAAAATACTCCCACCAGAAAATTCCCTTGAATTCATCCAAGGTCATCCCCTTATTAACCTCTTCGTACTGCGGGATTTGACGATATTTCTCTAGCAATACCTCCCAATCTTCCTGACTAAGGGGGGGAATCGTTCCAATAAGTGGTTGCCACTCAACAATGGACAAACCAGAGCCGGTGAGTCGTGTCACACCTCCAACAACTACCATGGCAAATACAAGGGCGCAACAAATAAATAACCAGATCGCGATGGGTTTTTGCATAATGATCAAATCAAAAATAAATCGAATTCAATGGGTACCGGGATAAAGCAACTCATTAGCGAGCACGTAGCAAACGCTGCTTGTCACGCTCCCATTCTTTACGTTTTTCAGTTTCCCGTTTATCGTATTGTTTTTTACCTTTAGCAAGACCTATTTCAAGTTTAATTCTACCTGTTTTATAATGCATATCGAGAGGCACAAGGGTATATCCAGCACGCTCAACTTTACCAATAAGCCTTTTTATCTCTTCTGCATGTAGCAGTAGTTTGCGTGTACGTAATGGATCAGGATTGATATGGGTCGAAGCGGTGGGTAAAGGACTTATGTGACTACCAATAAGATATAATTCACTACTGCGAATGATAACATAGGCTTCTTTTAATTGTACTCGTCCCGCACGAATCGCTTTGACTTCCCAACCTTCCAGAACAATGCCTGCTTCGAACTTTTCCTCGATAAAATAATCATGGAAGGCTTTTTTATTTTGAGCAATACTCATCTGGGAATATGACAGGAATAAAGGCAAATAAATAGATTTAAGAAATTATATTTAGTTTATCAGTTTTCCAGCTTAAGCTCAGACGAAAACAAAGGATTAATAATCTTATGGCAGAAATAGAAAAATCAGTACTAGTTGGCTACTCAGCAGGTCAAATGTTTAGATTAGTTGATACCGTTGAAAATTATCCAGAATTTCTGCCTTGGTGTGATGGGGCATCGGTTAAGCTTCAAAGTGATGAAATTGCGCATGCAACAGTCCATATTAATTATCATCACATTAAGCATAGCTTTACTACAGAGAATAAACGCTATCCTCCTGAGCTGATTGAAATGAATTTATTAGATGGACCATTTGAGCGTCTAGATGGTCATTGGCGTTTTACCCCTTTATCAGAAAATGCTTGCAAAATAGAATTTCGCTTACATTATACGTTTTCTCATAAGTTGTTAGAAAAATTGATAGGACCCGTGTTTTATATGATTGCCAATAGTTTTGTAGAAGCTTTCGTAGAACGCGCTGAAGCAATTTATGGAACACACGACTGAACATATTGAAGTAGAAGTAGCATATGCACTCCCCCATCGTCAATTTATTAAGCGGTTTGATGTACCCATTGGAACAACGATCGAGCAGGCTATTACCTTATCGGGAATTAAGGATATTTTTACTGAGATTAATCTGGAAATACAAAAATCCGGTATTTTCGGTAAATTAGCCAAGCTAGAAACTATTTTACAAAATGGCGACCGAATCGAGATCTATCGTCCCCTCCTTCTTGATCCAAAGGAAAAAAGAAGAAAGCGTTTAGAAGAAAAGATCGCAAAAAAAAATCCATTCAATAATTAACAGTCACAACATCACACTGTTTCAACTAGCTTTTTTCTGACACATATTTCTTAATACCATTATTTGTGCCATCATTAGAAAAAATTAACAGCCAGATAAATCTGTGATAACCCAATTTTAAATTACCAAGCAATCACCGCCACATCCTCTTTTGTAACCGCTAAATCAATCAGATCTTCAGCTACTTGACGACGCCCTATGAACGTGCCCGCTGCGTTTGAAAAGGCTACCCTGTTGGACATAATTCTGGAAGCCAGCTCTGTGCTAATGTCAAAGAACGAGCAGTGGCAATAGCGGCAAGCAATGAGACTGCAGCTTGCGGATCAGCAGTAAATGTTTTCGGCTTCTTTGACTTGCTGCGACCATGATTGGATTTCATGTTCTGGATAGGAAATGCCCAAGGTCTGTTGACGTTTTGAGATAAGTATTTCATAGATAGAAACAAACTCGTATATTGAGGTTCCCGCACCACCAACAAAACGAGTTTGTGATGCCCCGATTGATGCTCAGTAATGCGTTCTGGTCGAAGCTAGAGAAGATTCTGCTTCAAGAAACCATTTATAACAAGTGCAATTTGCGCATGACAGTAGAAGGTATGTTGTATCGAATGCGGGTTGGTTGCCCGTGGCGAGACTTGCCGAAGGCTTTTGGGTGCTGGAATTCCATCTACAAAAGATTCAATGCGTGGTCATCCACTAAAAAGTGGGGCAGGATTTTCAAGGCGCTGACCATTGACTCGGATTGGGAATGGGAATTTATTGATGGCGGCTACGTTAAGGTACATCAGCATAGTTCGGGAACGGTAGGTCAAGAAGCCGCAAGCCATCGGGAAAAGCCGTGCGGGGAATACCACGAAGATCCATTTGGTCGTTGATAGTTTATGGCTTGCCAGTTGAGTTTGAAATCACCGGCGGAGAAGTCAATGACTGTTCTGCAGCACCCGATTTGATTGCCAGGTTACCTGACGCGGAAGTGATTATTGCAGATAAAGGCTATGCAGTGAGTATATAGTCGGTCCTGCAAAATGCCTAAGATCCTCATGAATTCTCCGTTTCAGGGAAGAAATTCACTTCCTAAACTCTCAAGAATTCATAATATCCGCA
>NZ_FNPQ01000053.1:0-12975 GCF_900107335.1 Nitrosomonas sp. Nm58
TGGCACTTTTGCGGGCGAGCCTAAATTTAAGTTTCATGATGAATTCCAGGCTAGTGCTAAAGTAGCTAAAAAAGACGATAAAAAAGGAAAAGAGTGATGACTGCGCTACAAAAAGGATCAATTGGCAGTTTGTTGATTGGGTCATTACTGGGAGTAGTATTGCTAGCAGTAGTATTCGGAGGGGAAGCCGCGCTTTCCACTGAAGGATTCTGTACTAGCTGTCACTCGATGACTTACCCACAAGAAGAATTGAAAAAATCCTCGCACTATGGAGCATTAGGCGTTAATCCTGGATGTAAGGATTGCCATATTCCGCAAGGTATTGAGAATTTCCACTTGGCAGTCGCCACGCATGTTGTGGATGGTGCGAGAGAACTTTACCTGGAACTGGTTAATGATTATTCTACGCTGGAGAAATTCAATGAGCGTAGGCTGATCATGGCGCATGATGCGCGTCTGAATCTCAAGAAATGGGACAGCATCACTTGCAGAACATGTCATAAAGATCCCCAGCCGCCGGGAGAAAGTGCTCAAACTGAGCACAAGAAAATGCAAACTGAAGGTGCGACTTGCATAGATTGTCATCAGAATCTGGTGCATGAGGAAGTGCCGATGACTGATTTGAATGCGAGTCTAGCCGCTGGCAAGATGGTGTTGAAGCCAGAGGAGGGCGAGGATGAAGATGGTGAGGAGGAAGACGCTGAAGATGATGAAAATGGTGAAGAAAGTAAAGCGGAAAACTCTGACGAAGAAGACTCCACTGATGAAGACGTCGATTAATTTAGCTTGAACTCGGAGAGATTGAAGATTTAAACCTTTTTGTTTCGAGCGAAACCCGCGCAGATATAATTTGGCGCGGGTTTCTTTATCTGGACCTGAAAAACAGGATGAATGGTTTAGGTAATTTGTAAGAATTTCTAGCGTTGTTGACAGTGTTCAGGAGAATACTGTAAATGAGCATTCATAAACGTAGCCGATTAACCTTGTTGGATTATCGAAAGAAGACTTGGTAGTTTTAGTAAACGCTGCGTTGGAAGATTACCCATCTGTGGAACGGCGCCGGCTCAGCCGAGAAGCGTGATTTATTTATCAGATCCTTAAACGGGTGCGTCTACGAGAAGTTAGCTTAGTGTGACAGTGCGAATAAACACTTCCGTCCGCTGTGTTGCGCTCAAAAAAGGCTTGTTAAGGTGGAGAAGGCCGTCCAGGAGCGCAGGGCATGTCAGCAATAACAAATCCGATCCTGGTGAGCTGGCTCATTTTAACCCCAAACGCTTGCTGCTGCGTAAAGGACTATCACCATTCCAACCTAGGGTATACCTGCTTGTGACCACTGATGACTTCTCCCGAGAATTGGGTGCTGCTATTCTGACCGACAAAACTCAGGGCAGCGTTGCTCGCTTCCTCGCGGCGACAGTTATTTGCCTAGCTATGATTTACTTAAGCTAAGGTAGTGGTAAGGAGTACACAGGCACCGGCCATCACACATTTATTAAGGCTAGAAATTGATCCGCGTTAATAGGCCGGCCCTAAATCAATAGCAACGCTGAGCGTATTATTCGTACCTTCCTCAAATTGCTAACAACTGCAAGAATACGTACCATCAGCATGTTGAGCTGATGCACTCCATTAACTTGTATAATGCTGCTTAACCTCGCAACGATTTGAATAACGCTACCTCTTATGAAATACTTTTACCTTGTTTATACATCAGGCTGTAAATAACCTGATTAATTCTTACAAGTAATTTTTTGCTATGTTTCTGACTGCTCATTATCTTTTACTCTGTGCAGAGTAAAAATAAATTACTTAAATATTTATATTTACTTAACTAGAAGGAAAAATCAGTGACTGTTATACGCTTACCAGATGGTTCGAAAAGGATATTTGATCATCCAGTGACTGTTTTGGAAGTTGCAGAATCGATTGGTGCTGGTCTTGCGCGCTCAGCATTAGCAGGAAAAGTTAATGGTAAAACTGTTGATTTATCTAATCGTATCGAAACAGATAGTGATCTCATGCTTCTTACGGAGAAAGATGCTGAAGGTCTAGAGATCATTCGGCATTCGAGTGCGCATTTATTAGCGCATGCTGTTAAGGAATTGTTTCCAGAGGTACAAGTAACCATCGGTCCTGTTATAGAAGATGGCTTTTATTATGATTTCTCATATAAACGCCCATTTACACCAGAAGATCTTGCTGCAATAGAAAAAAGAATGATGGATATTAGCAGGCGGGATTTGAAGGTTGAGCGAAGTGAGTGGGATCGCTCCGCTGCTATAAATTTTTTCAAGAATCAAGGAGAGCATTACAAAGCTCAATTAATTGAGGCGATACCTGAGGGTGAGGCTATTTCGCTTTATTCGCAGGGTGATTTTACTGATTTGTGTCGTGGTCCGCATGTGCCATCTACATCCAAGCTCAAGGTTTTTAAGTTGATGAAAGTAGCAGGTGCATATTGGAGAGGTGATTCTCATAATGAGATGCTGCAAAGGATATATGGAACAGCTTGGGCAAGAAAGGAAGATCAGGAAGCATATTTGCGGCGCTTAGAGGAGGCTGAAAAGCGTGATCATCGGAAGCTAGGTAAACAATTAGATTTGTTTCATATGCAAGAAGAGGCGCCAGGTATGATCTTTTGGCATCCCAAGGGTTGGACTCTCTGGCAGCAGATCGAGCAGTATATGCGCCAAATATTAAACCAGGGTGGTTACTTGGAAATTCGTACCCCCCAGGTCATTGATAAAATATTATGGGAACATTCTGGTCACTGGGAAAATTTCCGTGAGAATATGTTTGTTACAGAATCTGAAGAGCGATATTTTGCCATCAAACCTATGAATTGCCCAGGTCATGTACAGGTATTCAATCAGAGGCTTAGAAGTTATCGGGATTTGCCCCTTCGTCTTGCCGAATTTGGATCGTGTCACCGAAATGAAGCATCAGGTGCTTTACACGGTCTCATGCGCGTACGAGCCTTTACTCAGGATGATGCGCATATTTTTTGTGCAGAGGAGTATGTGCAAGATGAAGTTATACAATTTATTGATTTGTTACAACGTGTTTATAAAGATTTTGGCTTCCATGAAGTTTTAGTTAAACTTTCTACCCGTCCCCAAAAGAGGGTGGGAACAGAAGAGCAGTGGGATAAGGCAGAGTTGGCACTACGTTCAGCATTAAATCAGAAACAGCTTGATTGGGAGCTGCAGCCAGGGGAAGGTGCTTTTTATGGTCCTAAAATTGAGTTTTCGTTAAAAGATAGTATTGGGCGTGTGTGGCAATGTGGCACGCTGCAGTTAGATTTTTCGATGCCAGATAGGTTAGGTGCGGTTTATGTTTCTGAAGATAATCTAAGAAAAACACCAGTCATGCTACATCGTGCTATTTTAGGTTCACTGGAACGATTTATCGGTATTCTTATTGAGAATCATGCGGGCATACTTCCTCTATGGCTTTCTCCTGTTCAGGTAGTAGTCCTGAATATTTCTAAGAACCACATAGATTATGCTCAAGGTGTGGTGAATGAACTTAAGTTTCATGGTATTCGTGCAGATTCGGACTTGAGAAATGAGAAAATAAACTATAAAATCCGTGAGCATAGTTTACAGAAACTACCTTATCAGATAATTGTAGGAGATGCTGAAGTAAAGGATAATATAGTTTCTGTACGCAGTAGATCAAATATTGATCTTGGTCAAATGCCTTTGCAGATGTTGATTGATCGTCTAAAAGTAGAAATTTTAGAAAAGGTAAGTTGATTTTTTATATACTTCGGAGGAATCGCCATAAGCCAGGAAAAAAATGTGCGTATAAATGAGGAAATTAGTGCACCAGAAGTACGGTTAATCGGTATAGATGGGGAGCAAATCGGTGTCGTTTCGCTTGCTGCTGCTAATGCTCTTGCTGAAGAAATCAGTGTGGATCTAGTTGAGATTGCGCCAGGAGCTCAGCCGCCAGTGTGTCGCTTGATGGATTATGGGAAGTACTGCTATCAAGAAAGTAAAAAGAAGCACGATGCAAAGCTTAAGCAGAAGCAGATCCAAATCAAAGAAATTAAATTTCGACCAAATACTGATGAGGGTGATTACAACATCAAATTGCGTAATTTGATTAGCTTTCTGGACGAGGGTGACAAGGTAAAGGTTACCCTGCGATTTAGAGGGCGTGAGATGGCACACCAAGAGTTTGGTGTTCGTCTTTTGGAACGAGTAAGAGATGACCTTCAATTACATGCAATAGTAGAGCAATTTCCCAGGCTAGAGGGTAGGCAAATGGTGATGGTATTGTCACCTAAAAAGAAAGAAGTAAAAAAAAGTAAATCGTAAGAATTAAAGCAAGAGGATAAGATTTCTACAGCTATAATAACTTCGTGAGTATGCTAATCACTCTTATTACGTGAATAGATAGAGTATATTAATTTTAGAATTTATAAAAATAAGTGGTTCTGGGTTTAAAAGCTTTCAAACTAAATAGAAACACCTCGAACCATATTAATAAAATAGGAGTTAAGTCATGCCTAAAATGAAGACAAAAAAAAGTGCCGCTAAGCGCTTTAAAGTGAGGGCTAGTGGTAATATTAAACGATCCCAAGCATTTAAGCGGCATATTCTAACCAAGAAAACTACCAAAAACAAAAGGCAGTTGCGTGGAACTGCTAGTGTTCATTCGAGTGATATAGCATCGGTGCGTGCTATGTTACCTTACGCATAAGGAGGTTTGTAATGCCAAGAGTAAAGCGTGGTGTAACAGCTCATGCGCGCCATAAAAAAATACTTAAACTGGCCAAGGGATATCGCGGCCGTCGTAATAATGTATATCGCGTAGCGAAAGAAGCTGTAATGAAAGCAGGCCAGTATGCGTACCGCGATCGCCGTCAACGGAAACGTCAATTTCGTGTTTTATGGATTGCTCGTATTAATGCAGCTGCACGAGAGTTTGGATTGTCATACAGCAATTTTATGAATGGTATAAAAAAAGCTGGTATTGAATTGGATAGAAAGGTGCTGGCCGATCTTGCTGTATTTGATAAAGCTGCCTTCGAGAAGATAGTAGAAAGGGCTAGAACAAGCCTGGCGCTATAATTTAGTTGATAATAATAAGTGAAGGGAGATCAAGGATAAGAAAACTTGATCTCCCTTTTTCTTGCATGATTTAACGTATTGCTTTTTATGAAGAACCTAGAAAATCTAGTAAGTGAAGCGGTTATTCTTTTGGATAAGGTAGAGAATGCAACTGAACTTGAGCAAATCAAGGCTCGCTATCTGGGTAAAGAAGGGGAGTTGACTAAATTACTTAGAGGATTAGGTGCGCTACCACAGACTGATCGTCCAGCTATGGGTAATCTGATCAATCAGGCTAAAAAATCGTTGGAAGAAGCGCTTGATCGACGCCAGAAAATTATTGAAGAACAGAAAATGATAGCGCAGCTGGAAGGAGAGACATTAGATGTGACGTTACCAGGACGGGGATCGGGTGCGGGCGGTCTACACCCAATATCGCGAGTGTTGGCGCGCATTGAATCGCTATTTCGCTCGATTGGTTTTACTGTTGCTTCAGGTCCAGAAATTGAGACTGATTTTTATAATTTTACTGCGCTTAATATTCCTGAAGATCATCCAGCTCGTGCAATGCACGACACTTTTTATGTGGATAGTATGAATTTGTTGCGTACTCATACATCCCCAGTTCAAATCCGTTATATGAAAGATCATCGACCACCCCTAAAAGTAATTGCGCCAGGGCGCGTATATCGCTGTGACTCTGATGTAACGCATACACCTATGTTTCATCAAGTGGAGGGATTGTGGGTGGATGATAATGTTAATTTCTCGGCTTTGAAAGGTGTATTGATAGACTTTATGCAGAAATTTTTTGAGCGTGAGGATCTGCCAATACGCTTCCGACCTTCGTTTTTTCCATTTACAGAACCTTCTGCAGAAATGGATATCGGTTGTGTCATGTGTGATGGAAAGGGCTGTCGAGTATGTGGTAATACAGGATGGCTGGAGGTGCTGGGTTGTGGCATGGTGCACCCGAATGTTTTGAGGCATGGCGGTATAGATAATGAGAAATATACCGCCTTGGCCTTTGGCCTGGGAGTAGAACGGTTGGCGATGCTACGATATGAGGTAAATGATTTACGGCTATTTTTTGAAAATGATTTACGTTTCTTAGAGCAATTTAATTAAATAAATTTTTTCGTTCGTACATATCTTATTTGTAGATTATTGCCATGAGATTTTCTGAGAATTGGCTTCGCACACTTGTAAATCCATCCTGTTCGAGTAATGAGCTGGCGCAAGCTCTAACGATGGCGGGTCTAGAGGTGGAGAGTGTGGAGGCCGTGGCGCCATCTTTTGATAAGGTGGTCGTAGCCGAAGTGGTATCTATGCAAAAACACCCGAATGCAGACCGACTGAATGTATGTCAGGTAGATGTAGGGATGGCTGGCAGTAAACTGCTTCAAGTTGTTTGTGGTGCGCCAAATGTTGATGTTGGAGTAAAAGTACCTTGTGCTTTGGTTGACGCTCATTTACCTGACTTTGTTATCAAGCAAAGTAAATTGCGTGGTGTGGAGTCGTTTGGTATGTTGTGTTCTGCAAAGGAATTAGGGCTGAGTGAAAATGCGGATGGATTACTTTTGCTGCCTGAGAATGCGCCAAATGGTATGAATTTTAGGGACTTTTATGCGCTTGATGATCGGGTTTTCATACTTAAACTTACACCTAATCGTGCAGATTGCCTCGGTGTATTCGGTGTGGCCCGAGAGGTGGCAGCAATTACTGCTACAGATTTTGTTTTACCGGAAATTGAGTCAGCTAAGAGCGAAATCACCGATACTATAACAGTATGCGTAGATAAACCTGAGATGTGCCCACTTTATTGTGGAAGAGTGGTGCGCGAAGTATCGCTTGATGTCTCCACGCCTCTGTGGATGGTTCATCGTTTGGAGCGAGGCGGAATACGCGCAATTAATGTGGTGGTAGATATCCTCAATTACGTGATGCTCGAAATGGGTCAGCCAATGCACGCGTTTGATTTGGCAAGGATTGGGAGTGAGTATTCAGGAAAAATTTATGTGCGTTATGCAAAAACAGGTGAGTATTTGGAATTGCTAAATGGAGAAAACCTTGAATTACAGTCGGATATGCTGGTAATTTCTGATGAGACTGAACCTTTAGCATTGGCTGGAATCATGGGGGGAATTCGAAGCAGTGTACAGCTAGAAACAACAGATGTATTTTTGGAAAGCGCGTTTTTTTCTCCAGAAGTAATAAGCGGCAAAACATTTCGCTTGGGATTCAGCTCAGATTCTGCGCATCGCTTTGAGCGAGGAGTTAATTTTGCTGCGACACGAGATGCTTTAGAGCGAGCGACTAATTTAATTCTAAGTATATGTGGTGGTAAAGCTGGCCCAATTACTGAGGTTAAGAATATATTACCAAAACGTAATGTTGTTAAAGTTCGTCTGGAGCGTATAAAACGATTACTGGGAATTGGTATGGAAAGCAGGCAAATTTCAGAAATTTTTACACGCTTGAGATTCAATTTTTTTATTGATGATGAGGTATTTCATGTTACACCTCCACCTTATCGTTTTGATCTAGCGATAGAAGAAGATTTTATTGAAGAAGTGGCGCGCATTTATGGGTATGATCATATTCCTGCAAGTTTGCCTCGCCCAATAATGTCCATGCTTCCCGAGTCTGAAGTAATTAATCTCTCTCCAGCCCGATTAAAACATATTCTGATAAGTCGGGACTATCGGGAGGTAATCAACTATGCGTTTGTAGATGCTAATTGGGAATTAGATTTTGTGAATAATCTTTCGCCAGTGGTATTGAAAAACCCTATTGCTAGTCAAATGAGTGTGATGCGTAGTAGTCTGATTGGCGGGTTAGTTGCTAACTTGCAATTTAATCTTAATCATAAGCAGAATAGAGTTCGAATATTTGAAATCGGGTGTTGTTTTACCAATAATGAAGGTAATTATCAGCAAACCGAGAATATTGCAGGTCTTTGTTATGGTGATGTGGTGCCAGAGCAATGGGGGCAAGTTGCTAGAAATATTGATTTTTTTGATGTCAAGATGGATGTGGAGTCTCTATTCTGGCCGGAGCAGGTGAGATTTGAGAAATTCTCTCATCCAACCTTACATCCAGGAAAATCAGCGCAAATTTATAAAAATGATAAAGTTGTGGGGTGGTTAGGGGAAATGCATCCTCGCCTGCAGAGAAAGTATGATTTGCCCAAGCCTGCGATATTATTTGAGTTGCATATTGATTCTTTATCTGTAAGAGCATTGCCGAAAGTTAAAAAACTTTCCAAGTTCCCTCCAGTACGGCGTGATATCGCTATTGTAGTAGCTAATCATATAAGCGCTCAGATGTTGCTAGAAAGTATGAATGCTGAGAAAGCAGCTATCATTTCTGAAATTCATCTTTTTGATATTTATAGTGGGAAAGGAATGGAATCTGGCAAGAAGAGTCTTGCCTTTCGTATTTTATTACAAGATAGTGAAAAAACCTTAGTTGATAAGGAAGTGGATGAAGCAATTGCAAAATTAATCAGCATATTAGAATCCAAATATAATGCTAAGCTACGGGGATAATTTTACACCGAGCAAGAATATGATATGTATATTCTATCGACTTGGTTGCTGAGGAACATTCTTAGTATTTTCCCTGTATGGGTTTTTTTATTGATATCAATATTAATGTCCATCTCTCTTAAGTTTTAAGAGTTTCATTAATCTATCTTTGATAAGAGAATTTTAAGCAGTGAAGTACATGAGTCACATAGATAATATATTTTTATTTTTTTCTTAATAAATTTTGTCTATGAGTATTATGGAATCTTGTATTTTGTTTACGAGCTAAGATTTGTTCATATAGGTGGGGTAAACATGGCGTTAACAAAAGCGGAATTGGCCGATCTGTTGTTTGAGAATGTAGGGCTTAATAAGCGTGAAGCAAAAGGAGTAGTGGAATCCTTTTATGAGGAATTGCGTGTGGCCCTTCAAAAAGGGGAAGGAGTCAAGCTTTCTGGCTTTGGTAATTTTCAATTACGTACCAAGCCCCAGCGCCCTGGACGCAATCCCAAAACAGGTGAAGAAATTCCCATCTCAGCGCGTCGTGTAGTTACTTTTCATGCTAGCCAGAAACTTAAATCAATGGTGGAGAAGAACTATCAGGGAAAGCATGAGGCCAAATAGTATCTTCCTTTCCATACTAGCAAAACGATATGCCCCAATTGGGAAGTAATTCTAATTCTCGATAGAAACGTAAATATATTTAATACGTAACTGTCTGTATTTAAGAAGCTATACTAATATAATTGTTCCTTTTTCTATTGAGAATTGGAATAAGTGAAATATATGGGATCAAGCCCCCTATTTTGCAGTAGTAGGATCAGGAATTTACGTAGTTGAAAGGAGTCAATTAAGCGACAGGGAAATCAGCACTATGATCCAGAAGGTATTACTTATTCGATGTATACGTGAATTACTTCATGAATAGGGGTTTAGTATAAATGGTGTGCGTAATCATTTGTAATTTGAGTCTGCGTCAATTTTTGCTAGATCTACTAAAACTTCATATTCAAAGATAGGTATGTATATTTTTAGAATGAAATCGAGAGAGCGGTATCGGGATTCCTTTCTTGACTTGTTTTGTGAACGATACTAATGTTGGAGCGTGTATTTGTTATAATTGAAGTTGTCGGGGCGTAGCGCAGCCTGGTAGCGTACTTGCATGGGGTGCAAGTGGTCGGAGGTTCAAATCCTCTCGCCCCGACCAATTAGTTTTACAGTAGTATATAATGAGTTTATTACTTAAATAGATAATGTAGTGTATTCTCATAGAATTAGGTTTTAATTTAATTAGCTAGCAAATTTGAATCTTTTATAAAAAATGATTGGTAATTAGATTCAAATATAATATTTTGACTTCTCATTAATTTCCAGAAAATTAATTCAAATGCGCATATTGCTCAGTAATGACGATGGGTATTTTGCGCCAGGTCTTGCGTGTCTCGCCAAAACCCTTTCCAGTATAGCTGATATAATTGTAGTAGCCCCGGAACGTGATCGCAGCGGTGCGAGTAACTCTCTAACACTTGATCGTCCGCTTAGTTTGCACAAGTCACATAATGGCTTTTATTATGTTAATGGCACCCCGACAGATTGTGTTCATCTGGCAGTGACCGGTATGCTGGATAATTTGCCGGATATGATTATCTCTGGTATTAATGATGGCGCTAATATGGGAGATGACACAATTTATTCTGGTACTGTTGCAGCTGCTACCGAAGGATTTCTCCTGGGTATACCCTCAATTGCTGTATCTCTCGTGAGTGCTTCTGATGGTAATTTCTCAACTGCAGCGCATGTTATATTGAATTTAGTGAAGCGATTCATAGAGAAAAAATTTCACGTGCCTATTCTGCTGAATGTCAATGTGCCTGATATCCCCCAGGAGCAGTTGCAAGGAATGGAAGTAACGCGCCTAGGACGTCGCCACAAGGCTGAATCAGTAATTAAGTCGCTCAGCCCACGAGGGCAGACTGTTTATTGGATAGGTGCCGCAGGTGCTGCGCAAGATGCTGGAGAGGGAACAGATTTTTTCTCAGTTCAAAATAACCGTGTATCAGTGACTCCATTGCAAATAGATCTCACTCGATATGATCAAACAGGATATCTAAAAGATTGGTTGGAGTTATCATGCTGACTCTGTGTTTTGGAGAAAAATATGACGGGAGATATTGATTTGTGAGCGTGCGCCATTCAGGTATTGGCATGACATCACAGCGAACGCGGATGCGAATGGTTGAGCGTTTGCGTGAACAAGGCATCATGGATGAAAGAGTGCTGGCTGTAATGAACACTGTCCCTCGGCATCTTTTTATTGAAGAGGCGCTAGCATCCAGAGCTTATGATGACGTGGCATTGCCAATTAATTTTGGCCAAACAATTTCAAGTCCTTGGACTGTAGCAAGAATGACCGAGCTTCTTCGTGCGAATTTAAGTCTAGGTAAGGTACTTGAAATAGGTACCGGCTGCGGATACCAGACTGCAGTGTTAGCTCAGCTTGCACAAGAAGTATATTCAATTGAACGTATCGGACCGTTGCTTACGCGTACACGTATACGTTTGCGTGAGCTGAGAATTAGCAATGCTTACTTGAAACATGCGGATGGATTGCTTGGTCTTCCTGAGGCGGGACCATTTGACGGCATCATAATGACAGCTGTTACGACTCAAGTACCGGAATCACTTCTTGAGCAACTGATGATAAGAGGTAGAATAGTTTATCCAAAAGGAAGTCGAAGGCAGAATCTGTGTGTGATAGAGCATACCCCTCAGGGGTTTATTGAGACTATACTGGATGAGGTGAAATTTGTTCCAATTTTATCTGGTGTTATAAGCAAATAAGCGGTGCAGGAGGAAAATAGAGATGCTGGAAATTATGATTAGGAAAGCCGGTTTAGAAATTTATGGAGTTATCATTATGGCTATCTTAATAGTAAGATCGAAGCTGTTTTCTATTTTATCTGGCTTATTACTTTTTCTTCCTTGCATTTTAATAATTGGTTGTATTGCGCCATATCCAGCTCCAGTCGTTGAGTCTCAGAGGAAGTTAAATCAAGCAATAGATAAAGCAGCAAGTAAGCAAATCTATGTTGTTCAAAGAGGGGATACACTTTATGGAGTTGCGCTCAAACATAGCATTGATTATAGGGAATTGGCGCAGTGGAATGGGATAGTAGATCCAAATGCACTTAGGATTGGTCAAGAAATTGATTTGTCCGTCCCTTCTAGGCAGAAACCGTCTTCTCAGCAGGAACAGGTAATGCCTGAGCAGTCCACCGTAGCACAGCCGACTCTGTTTCCAATTCCTCAGCCAATCTTACCTTCCGAAGCTAAAGAGTTGCCACCATCAATTCCTCCATCTAAAGTGGAAGGCTCTGCTAATTTATTAGTAACAGAGCCCAAAAGTGTTAAATTACCATATTCTGAATCGGCAGCAGCTCAATTACGGAATTCAACTAATATACCCACTAATACATCAGTCAATGCAGAAACTGTGGTGATGGCTCCAGTCACTCAAAAAACCATTGAAAATGAAAGTATTCCTAAAAATGTTCCCCAGAAATCAGAAAGCAAAAATAATAAAAATATCAAGTGGAGCTGGCCAGCAAACGGGCAGATACTGAGCAGATACACTGAAAAATCTAAGGGCGTAAGTATTTCTGGTAAATCTGGTCAGTCAGTACTAGCATCCGCGGACGGAACAGTAGTTTATAGCGGTAGTGGATTACGCGGTTATGGCAAATTAATTATTGTTAAGCATAACGATATTTACCTGAGTGCTTATGGACACAATAGCAGGATTCTGGTTCGTGAAGGCGAAATTGTAACGAGGGGTCAGAAAATAGCAGAAATGGGAGGGGGGGATAGTGATGCTGTGAAGCTTCATTTTGAAATTAGAGAGCGAGGGAAACCGGTTGATCCTCTTAAATTCTTATCTAATTGATTGAGCTCTCTACTGAGAGCTTCTGTAAAATTCATTTCACTGGTGACTGGAACGGTGGTAACAGTCCATGAGCCTACGGGATTTATGATTGACGATCTGATAAGACGATGCAGAGTCAGCAAAAGCAAGCGCAAGAAAGAGAGCGCTAGCTATTAGCGCATGCGCTTGGCGTGCAAAGTATAGTATCCTTGGTCGCTCCAAGTAACTAGCAGTTCGTTTCAGCATTAGCATTACGGATTGACTTATAGTAGTCATGGTTCTTATACATCATGCAACTCTTGACGGAGGTGACCATGGCGGGGAAAACGAAACGTGCAGCGCTGGTGTTGATGGAGGATCAAAAGAAAATGCTGAAGGAGCTATCCAGATCAAGAACAGCACCGGCGCGCGAGATTGAACGCGCCAAGATACTGATCGACTATGCTGATGGTATCTCTATTAC
>NZ_FNPQ01000055.1:0-11620 GCF_900107335.1 Nitrosomonas sp. Nm58
AACGTTCCGTATAGCGAATCGACAGATATTGACTGCCATGATCGCTGTGATGGATTAACCCACTGGTTTCCCGCCGCGCCCACAATGCCTGTTCCAATGCATCGAACACCCAGTCTGTATGCAATGACCGGGTGACCCGCCAGCCGACAATAAATCGTGCAAAAACATCTGTAATAAAAGCTACATAAACAAATCCTGTCCACGTTGCCACAAAAGTGATGTCCGCCACCCACAGCTGATTAGGGCGCGTCGCTACAAATTGCCGGTTAACCTTGTCTGTTGGCCGATCAAGCAAGTCATCTGCAATCGTCGTCCAACATTTTTTACCACGCCTGACGCCTTGTATTCCAAGCTTCTTCATCAGCCGTTCGACTGTACAACGGGCAACCCGGATACCTACCTTCACGTATTAATTGCCGCCATACTTTGTTGGCGCCATAAACTTTGAAATTGCTTTCCCATATACGCTGTATATCCCGCTCAAGCGCTTTATCTCGTTTAGTGCGATCGGGTAGCCGGTCAGGATCTCGTTCTCGTGCTTTATGCTCATAGTAACTCGACGGGGCAATCTGAATTTGCCTGCAGATCGGCTCGACCCCGTACTGCTCCTTGTGTTGATCGACAAATATCGCCATCACTTCGGTCGGCGGTCGAGCGTCCTTTCGCAAAATAGGCTGATGCCTTGCGCAATATCTCATTTGCCTGCTTCAGTTCACGATTCTCACGTTCCAGTTGTTTGAGTCGCTCACGATCCGAGGTTGACATGCCTGCCCGGATACCCTGATCAGTCTCTGATTGTCGCACCCATTTGCGCAACGTCTCAGCAGTACAACCTATCTTGGAGGCTATCAATTCTAGTGCCGCCCATTGCGGCCCATACTCCCTTTGGTGTTCATACAGCAATCGGACAGCCCGTTCACGAACCTCCGGTGAATATCTTACTGGTTTTTTCATTACTCTATCCTCTCAAGAAATAGAGTCTCCTGTAAACCCGGGGCGATTCATGTTTGAGTATGTTGCCGATGTCGTACTTGAGGTGTTTGAGCGGCGGCACTTCATTGTCTTCCTGATCGACCCAGCTCTCGTGCCAGCGGGCGCGGGGCGAGACATAGAAGGTGTCCCCGTAGGAGGTCTTGTCGTTGAGTAATTCATCCAGCAGTGCAGGCTGGTCTTTCAAATGGGCCAAAGTGGTCTTGCGCAGATGGGCACGTTTGCGGTCAAATTCATCGGACAGGCGCTTGAGGAACAGCATGCCGAAAATGAATTCCTTGAACTTGCTCGCGTCCATCTTGCCGCGCAAGATGTCGGCAGCCTTGAAGAGGAAGTTTTTCGAGTTGGGAAAGCGTGATTTTTTCTTGAAGCATGAATAAGGCGTGTTTTTGGTTATGGGTTCCCATTGCTGGAAGCCATCGAATTGCACCGCAATGTACACTAAACTCCCCTATAATCCAAACCGCTGCAAGAACGTGCCATTTGGCGCAAATGAGGATGGCCTGGCACCCTCCCAGCAGGGATTTTTCCGATAAATGTCAAATGTATCACTCACGCGCAGCAGACAAAATTCGGAACAAATTGAAACGGGAGCCAGCATAATGTATATGCTAGAGCATCTTTGGCAGGGATAGCGCAACGGTTTATTGGGAAATAGAAATGGAAATTGATTATTGGCTGGAGCGTTGGAAACAGGGAGAAATCGGGTTTCATCAGAACGAAACCAATCCGTATTTGCGTCAATATTGGCAAGAGTTATCTCTTGCACAGGGTAGCCAGGTGTTCGTCCCCCTCTGCGGCAAAAGCCGTGACATGCTGTGGCTGCATGAACAGGGACACTCATTGCTCGGGGTTGAATTGAGTGCCATTGCGGTGCACGCGTTCTTCGTGGAAAACAGACTATCGCCGCAGCGCGTGACCAGCGGTAAATTCGATCGCTATGCCGTGAATGGTATCAGTATCCTGTGCGGGAATTTTTTTGATTTGGGTAAAGACGATTTAGCGAAGGTAAGCGCAGTCTACGACCGAGCATCATTGATTGCACTCCCGCCACAACTGCGTAAACGTTATGTGGATCACCTGGTGAATATCTTGCCCGCCGCAACACAAATCCTGTTCATTACGTTTGATTATCCCCAATCAGAAATGCTGGGGCCACCATTTGCAGTATCTCCAGGCGAAGTAGCAGCACTCTACCAGCAGCATGCCGAGATACGGCTGCTGGCTCAAATAGATGTGTTGGCACAGAATCAACGCTTTCGCGAACGTGGATTAAGCCAATTACAGGAAAGCGTCTTTCTGCTGACTACCCATTAATAAAACAGAACTTTTCACCCGTTCCTGCAGCATTACTCATGCATCAATTTCACCCATTCCTGTCCTTGTTATCCATGGGCAAAAAGATATTGTCGTAGAACCCGAACTTGGTAAAAAAGTGTTTGAAAAATGGGCTGAACCAAAAACTTTGTGGAAAATTCCTAAGGGAACTCACGTTGACGTGTTATTGGCGCCATGATCGCAAATACCGTCATGAATTGCTATCTTTTCTGAAAAGTTTAGATAAGCCTTAGGTTTTTGTTTATTTTAACGAGTTAACATCAGTCAAGTGCTTCCGTATTAAATGCGCCGCACATGGTCAGATCGGATTCGCTGACAGTAGGAAGCTGTGCCGCCAGAGTACGCAGTGCCGTGCGTAAGCCTTCTTCCAGAACAGGGTGATAGAACGGCAGGCGCAGCAACTCCTGCACTGTAAGTGAGCGATCGATCGCCAACGCCAGGAGGTGTGCCATATGTTCACCAGCAGGCGCGCACATTTCCGCACCCAACAACCGGCCGCTTCCCGCATCAGCATAAAGACGCTGAATACCCTTATTACGCTGGCCGGCACGCGCGCGTCCCTGGCGGTCAAAATGCACCTCTCCAACCAGTGTTTTGGCATGATCGAGCGCCTGAAAGCGACTGCCTACGACGGCTATGTCCGGGTCAGAAAAAACGATGGCGAGTGGTATCCGGCGTGTAAAGCAGGTCGAAGTAGAACGAGTGGCATTGATTCCGGCGATGTATCCCTCATCCGCAACCTCATGCAGCAGTGGCGCCTGGTCATTGGCATCACCCGCCATGAATATTGGCAGATCGGCCACTTGCATCGTACTTGGATTAACAGGCGGCATGCCGCGTTGATCGAGCGGGATTCCCAGTGTTTCGAGACCAAGATTGTCGATATTAGGTCGGCGTCCCAACGCAGCAAGAACACTGTCAACCACCACTTCTGTACTCCCGGCATGTACCTGCACACCGTCACTTACGGCGCTCAATTCAGCTTTCTCGCCCAGATGAAGAGGAAATTCTCTCCCCAACAAATCTGTCGCTACTGCAATGACCTGCGGGTCTGTCAACCCGGCGACCGTTTGGCTACCGCTAAATGCCGCCACTTTAATGCCAAGCCGGGAAAGTGCTTGCGCCATCTCAACACCGATAGGGCCCATTCCCACCACTGCCATGCGTGCAGGCAGAGTGTCCTGCTCAAACAAAGTGTCCGTCGTGAGCAACCGTTTTCCCAATGAATTCCAAGATGTAGGCACAACTGGGCGCGATCCGGTAGCAATGATAATTTTGTGCGCACGCAACTCCACGCCATTGACTTCCAGTCTATTTGGCGCAAGCAAGCGCGCACGCCCGGAGATAGCGCGTTTGCCCAGCTCTTCTGTAGTTTTTACTGTGCTGGCAACAAAATCATCGCGTAACCGCCGCACACGCCTCAGCACAGCGGGAATATCAGGCGTGAGCTGATCGGCACCCCGAATACCAAATTCCTCAAAGGTGCCGCGACGATGAAAGGCATTGGCGGCTTCGATCAGTGTCTTGGATGGCATGCAGCCAACCCGGGCACAGATAGTGCCCCAGGGTCCGTCATTGATAATCACGAAGCGCTGAGTACGCTTTCTTACCTCCCGCAGCGCGGCCAAACCTGCGCTCCCCGCCCCGACGATAATCACATCCAGTGTTTCATTCATAGCAATTTACTCCAATGATGGCATGAGCTGACTACAATATATCGCTCACAACTCAGCGGTCGGTGTGGCATCCTTAGAGGACTAAGCTTCTGATCTGAAATTCTATTTTGATTCATTCTTGTTAGCGCCACGAATGTTCAAGACTGCCAAGGTCATCTGCAAGACAACAAGTGCATAAGCACGGGCATGCCATCCCCAGATTATCCAGAGACTGTTGCTGAGTAGGAAGCACCCAAACTGATCTTACACCTACTACGTTTGTCCTGGGAAGCAATGAGTTAGCCCGCCACCGTAAAAGCTCCCGCGTGGAGCTTATTGGCAAAAACCAAGCCATCTCCTTGAGCGATCTCGGGGCAGGAACCCACCGAAGCGACTATACGGGTCAGTGTATAGCGCCGTAGGAATCCCCTGCCCTGAAGGGCGAGGTTTGCCGCGCAACTGATCAAAGAATCCGGGTTTGGGAGGAAGCTGTGCTACCACGGCATTCGCGAGTTCGTGAATATTAAAGTGGTGCGGGTTGGATAGCGGCGTGTAATAGGCAAGTACAATTTTCGCTGCTGTAGCCTGTGGCTAATAGGCCACTTGCTAGAAAGCGCAGGTTTTCGACATCAGAAGCCACCCTCGCCGAAAACCTGACTTGACTGGTTAAAGTAGAGCTTAATAGCTCTGCTTGTCACCATGCATTTTTCTTTTTTCTGCCTTCATTTTGTCTATCTCGTCTTTGTCAACAGTCCCATCTTTGTTGGCATCCATCTTCTCGAACATAGCATCGTGGTGCTTGTCCCATTCTTCTTTAGTGATCTTCCCATCTTTATCGGTGTCTGCCATGGCCGCACCACATCTGTTTTCGCCACATTTACCTTCACCCGCTTTTTTATCATCGTATTTGCCGGCTTCAGCGACCATGTAGCCTTTTTCCATAGGCTGCATGCTGAATGGATTCTCGGCAGCCGAAGCGATCGGTGCAACACCGAGGGTTACAGCGAAAGCAGAACCTACTGCGACAGAGATGATTGATTTTCTTTTAGACATGATATTTCTCCTAAGTATTTGAAAAGATACTATATTAAAATCCATCAGAAAATCTGGTGGATAATTTTATTGCAGACGGAAAGCCCACAGCTGTCGAGACAAAACAGAATTTGTTCATGACTTCCTTTGCACGGACTTCACTTGGCTGGCAATAAAAATTGGTTGCACAGCATGTCGCTTTCGCAACATGCTGCAATGCTTTACGCAGGAGGAGGATACTACTTAGCCCTTCTGGTTCTTTTCCCATTCGGCAATTTGCTTCTCCGCCTCATCCTTACTGATGCCATATGATTCCTGGATCTTGCCAGCCAACTGATCGCGCTTCCCGGCAATCGTATCGAGATGATCGTCGGTGAGTTTGCCCCATTGTTCCTTGATTTTACCTTTGAATTGTTTCCAGTTACCTTCCACTTGATCCCAGTTCATTTTGTAGCTCCTTTTCAAGTTTAAATTGCGTTTCTACTCATTGATGCTCATTTCATTGAGGACGTTTTTGACACCCTCGACTTCCTGTGCAACCTCAATTGCCCGGTCAATCTGAGTTTGGTTTTCCACAAACCCACTGAGTTGGACTTCTCCATCCCGCGTCACTACACTGATATCAAAGCTCTTGATGATAGGATCATTGAGGAGTGCGTCTTTAACCTGGGTAGTAATGACGCTGTCATCTACCTTGGTACCCACACTGGTGTCTCTGGTCTTAATGTTCATTTTGTTATCCACATTTCTGACACCCTTAACTTCCTGAGCAATCGCTATGGCACGATCCATTTGATTTTGGCTTTCCACAAAACCGCTTAGTTGAACTTCGCCCCTGCGTGTTTCAACTTTGATATCGAGACTTTCCAGACCCGTGTCTTTAAGCAGAGCAGACTTTACTTTTGTGGTTATGACACTATCGTCGATTTCTGTTCCCACTGTAGTTTTGGCCTCAGCCTGAGGTTCTTTGTCCCCACTCTTTCCGCACCCTGCGATGGATAAGCTGCCGACCACCATGATGGCCAGAATAATCAACCTATTTTTGATATTCATGCTTTTTCTCCAGAATTGAATAAATTGAAAATTTCGCATGGTTCCGAGCTGAAGATATATGCTTAACTCCCTCCTGAATTCCATATCTTCAATTATTCCTGTTCTATACCGGCTGTTCTGTGCGCTGACCCACATAGCTGTATAAATAATTAAAAAATCATTTTTACTGAAATTTCCTTATCCTTATGGGCTAACTGGTGGCGTCAATATGACGCTAGGCAGCAACGCAACGATTGGCCCAGCATGACAGTGCTATGGCATCCGGCACGAAATACCTGGAACGAGCTAAAAGGGAGAGCTCCCAAACACCCAGGCAGGTTGTACTCTTCCATTGGTTGTTTATCGCCAATTCAATCCAGGTTCATTACTGTCTTTCCGGCACGATAATAATCGTTTCCTTGTCTCCAGGCTCCCCTTGTGGACCTTGCGGACCAGTTTTACCTGAACCAAACGATAAACAGCCTGTCATTCCAGCCAACATCATGGTGACTATAAACAGTTTTATGTTTTTCATTGGATTTTCCTTTTTCAGTTGATATAAAGACCACCATATCCACAAAGCCTAAAGTAGGGCTGTTGCATAATAAGAAAAACTAGAATAGATATTTATGCAAATCAATGGGCTATCGATATAGAAAGGGCAAAAAATGTTATTTCCTAACATGCCCAACCGCGGAAGTTTCCGCGGCTGGAATTCCTATCCTTTCTTGGCGGTTTCTTTCAGATCTGTGACAGTTTCTTTCAGATCGCCAACGCCTTTCTGTATCTTGCCTTCAGCTTGCTTTTTCAGTCCTTTGACCTGCTGTTCTGTGCTGCCAGTCAGTTTGCCAGCTTCTTCCTGAATTTTACCGGCGATGTCTTTTGCTTCGCCCTTTACTTGATCCTTGTTCATGATGAATTCCTCAATAATAAGTTGAAATATCCACACAACTAACCGGGATCGGTTCGTGTGCCACGGGCCACATCATTAATCTACGTATGGTTAAATGAATTGTAATGTGGGTGTGGCTCCGCTTCTGTGCGCTCGCTAACATAGTACTCAAAGTAGTGTTTCTTCCTAAAGCAGCGCTGATATTCCCTCAAGGGTGATTATCGATCCCGTGTTTTTCGCCATGTGCGCACGTGTGAATGGTTTTTCAGGACGTGCTGATCAGATCACCCAAGCGTTGCTGCAAACAGAAAGCAGCAAATTCCGGTATCGCATGCCGCATGCCCTGTTGGAAATCAGTTTCGATGTTACTTTATCGACTGCCACATTCATCACTGCGTCTGTCTGATCATCGTTTTTTCTGTATCTTTAGGTATATCTGGTTTAAAAACCTCATTGCCTATCGGTTCGATCGGCGTGATGGCGTTCATGCTGCGCCTAAGGCTGGCAATGGATGAGTAAACCACTTTGCGGATCCGATTGACCCCGCCGAGCGGTCGGTGTTCGGATACCGAGTGCCAAGGCGTGTACGAAAGGTTTTCGCAGAATTTGTGCTGCGCTGGCTTGTCGAAATCCTGTTCGGGGATCGTGATAGTCGCGACTTTAAAAAATGGTGCTACGCTCTCCTCCCATTCACTCGTGGACATCTCAACGCTGAGCGCTGCGCCTGCGGGTGTGCTGGTATCACGCGTCTGGATCAAGAATTCGAAGCAAGCGTCATGGGTACTGAGGTGCTGCTTCATCGCCGCGCGCAGGGAATGGGGGTCCTGAGACTTGGCTGACGGGGGAGTGTTGTCCATTTGAATGCAAGGTTTTGCGGAATATTTCATTGCACGACGGTTCGCACCAGAGCCGAGCTGATAAGGTACCATCGACCAGTAACGTGTGTAGAGCGGGCTCCCGATTTTCTTGCTGTTGATCTTTGAAGCGATGATCGAGCCTTCGATCCCGAGCGAGAGAGGTGCGATTAACTGGGTCAACAGACTTGAGCTGCTGCGCGCTTGAATGAGGCTCAAATATTTCTGTGGATCGTTGATGAAGAACACGGGATGATTGATCATCATGAAATCCTGGGTATGGTTCTCGTCGGGCAGGAGTTTTTCCCCAGGAACGCCCATGAGTTTGATCGCCATGCCCCGACCGTCGCCTTCTTTGTCATCGGCCGTTGGATCGCTGCTGCCGTTTGAAAAACGGATCCAGGCCTTGTAGCGCGCCCCAGGCTGAAAGATGCCGTGCTGGTGTTCATCCTTAAGTGTCTCGTTAACCTGGAAGTCCGCCAGCACGCAACCGTGTGCTTTGGTGTGAACGTCGCGAAGCGCGGGAAGGTTATTCATATAGCGCGACTTGATCGTTTGTTCGATGTTTTCTGTGATGGCCTGCGTTGCGGCTTCTTCCCCTGGCCAGGGCGACTCGCCGAGCCCGGTGTCATATTCGATGTCGCTGGTCGGTGTCGGCTGGCTGCCGGAGTGTGCTGTGTTCGGAACCAAGCTTTTTTCCGGGGCACTGCAAGCAGTCACAAATACCAGACATGATAAAAGTACTGCAAGCATGGGCAAAATTGAGCGGGGGGCGAGTGGTTTCATAATGGCCTCATGTAAAAAGTGGGATAGGAATTCGGGGTATTGGCTGGAGAGACCTAAAAATGGTAATTTTTCAGTTTCTTTGGACTAAGCTTGCTGAAACCCATTCCCTTCGATCGTTAATCCAAACAGAATCGGAAGGGGTTGTTATCTTCCCAGTAAGTATTCACTGAAGTCTATATTTAAAAGTATTACAGGAATCGGGCATCTGGTATATGCGCTAGCACACAATGAGGTAATGGAACAAATCGGCATGTTGCCGTTTCTGTCTGCCTCGATTACACATGTGTTCGTTACCGCACCGACTGCGATTTGTATTGCGATTATTCTTATCAAATAAGTATAGGAATATTCCTGTATCTTGATATTTGACAAAGAGAGACTTCAATGAGATCAATACGAAGATTTGAAGTCTATGTGGTGTTATAGTAGTGATACTTGGCTTTAGGTGGTTGCTCCGGGATGTCAGCGCGGGATGGAAACACTGCGATCAGTGCTAGTGTCGATGCTGTCGGCGGTGCAGCGGTCGGTGGTGTTATAGGTCACGAGACCGGCGATGACAATGACAAAAAGTAGCGCCAGCAGTCGTGCATGAGTCTACATCTGGCAGTTGAACTCCTGTTATCTTCCGATATGTGCATAAAACCACGCGACTCCAGATGAAGCGGCTGAGTGAAGGTGCACCCTCGTGAGTGGTGAATGGACCACTTGCTCTTGCTAGTCTTTCAGTTGTTTAGTTGATATGAAAGATTTATTCACTGGCTCTCAGCCGAGTGTATGAAGCACACCACCATCCCTTCACCTAAAGTGAGAGATTGAATGGCGAATCATGTTCTGATTATTACGAGCGATGTCACCGATGCCAAGTCGCTGAAGGATGTGCTTGGCGAGGCAAAAGACAGCTCATTCGACATTGAATGGGTAACGCGACTCTACGATGGGCTTGAGCGGCTGCGCACAGGGGGCATTGACGCGATTTTAGTGGATTTGTCGTTGCCGGACAGCCAAGGCATCGCAACGTTTGATAAGTTATTCGCCATCGCACCTCAAACGCCGATCATGACGTTTAGTACGACGAATAACGTGATGCTTGCGTCGGAAGCGGTGCAGCGCGGCGCGCAAGGTTATCTATCGAAAGATCACTTTAGCAACAATCTGGTACCGCAATCGCTGCGCAACATCATTCAGCGCAAAGCTGTCGAGGAATCGCTCTTCATAGAAAAAAACCGAGCTGAAATCACCCTCAATTCCATCAGTGACGCAGTCATTGGCACCGATATGTCAGGCAATGTCGACTATATGAACGTTGCGGCGGAAGACATGACCGGATGGCCGAGAGAAGAAGCGCGCGGGCATCCCATTAGTGAGGTGATGCAAATCATCCATGGCGAGATGCGCGACCTAGCGCCTAATCCGATCGAATCGGTGCTGCAGCGAGACGAGGCGATGGCATTGACTGCGGGCACGACTCTGATCCGGCGCGATGGGAGTGAAGCGGCGATCGAAGATTCCGCTGCGCCGATCCACGACGTGAACGGAAGGATTGTCGGTGCGGTGATCGTGTTCCACGACATCACGACCGCGCAGGCAATGGTTGCAAAAATGGCCCATCTGGCGCAACACGATTCCCTGACCAATTTGCCAAACCGCGTGCTGCTGGACGACCGCATCACACAAGCAATCGCCTTGGCAAAACGGCGCAGTACGCACCTCGCTCTGCTATTTCTGGATCTGGACAATTTTAAGCATATCAATGATTCGCTCGGACACGCGACCGGCGACAAACTGCTGCAATCCGTTGCGCAACGCTTATGTACCTGCGTGCGCAACTCTGACACAGTTAGTCGACTGGGTGGCGATGAATTCGTGATACTGGTGACGCAGGACAAGCACGCGCAAGATGCTGCCTTGATTGCCAACAAGATACTCGCTGCATTGGCGGTGTCGCATGTTATTGATGAGCATGATCTGTATGTAACGACCAGCATCGGTATCAGCACTTATCCTGCGGATGGCCAGGATGCCGAAACATTGATCAAGAACGCGGATATCGCGATGTACCACGCCAAGGAAAAGGGCCGCAACAATTACCAGTTTTTCAAGGAAGAGATGAACGTCCGCGCGGTTGAGCGGCTAGCCATCGAGACCCATTTGCGGCGTGCGCTGGAACGGCAGGAATTCGTGCTGTATTACCAGCCCATTGTCAACCTGGAAAGCGGAATGATCACCGGTGCTGAGGCATTGTTGCGCTGGATGCATCCGGAATGGGGCATGGTAGTGCCTGATCGCTTTGTGCAGATCGCAGAAGATTGCGGCCTGATTGTGCCGATCGGCTGCTGGGTATTGCGCGAAGCTTGCGTGCAGGCTAAGCGCTGGAAGGACGCAGGACTGCAACTGAGCTCGATCGCCGTTAACATCTCTGCGCTGGAATTTTGCTTCAAGGATTTTGTTGACGGCGTGCATGCCATCTTGAATGAAACCGGGCTCGATCCATGCTGCCTGCAACTGGAAATTACCGAAAGCGTGTTGATGCGCGATGTCGAATCTAGCGTCGCGATACTCCAGCAACTCAAGAATATGGGAGTACGACTGGCGGTGGACGATTTTGGCACTGGCTACTCCAGCTTGAGTTATCTGCATCAATTTTCGATCGATATCCTTAAAATCGCCCCGTCATTCGTGCAGGACATAGGTCGCGGTAGCGACAACGGTATCATCGTCAGCGCCGTCATCGCCATGGGCGCCAGTCTCAAGCAAAGGGTGACCGCCGAAGGTGTGGAGACACAGGAGCAGTTAGTCTTTCTGAAGATTCAGCATTGCGAAGAGGGGCAAGGCTATTTTTTTTCTCGACCGATGGAAGCGGAGCAATTTGCCCAACTGCTGGCAACCGGACTATGCGATAAACAAGGGAACGAGTAACTGGCTTGAGTCAAACTAGGCATAAGTCCCACCTTGTATATTAAAACCAACGACTAAATTGTTTTAAACTTGCGCTGATTTCTGGGGAAGCCGGTCCGACCTTAAGCCTTGAGCTTGTAAGAAGA
>NZ_FNPQ01000044.1:0-19256 GCF_900107335.1 Nitrosomonas sp. Nm58
GTCCGATCACGGCAAGTGCTCTGGTAGCCACAGTAGGCAATGCCATGGAGTTCAAAAGCGGCAGGCAATTAGCAGCATGGCTTGGGTTAGTACCCGGGCAACACTCCAGCGGGGGCAAGCAGACATTACCGGGTATCAGCAAGCGCGGAGATGCTTATCTGCGTACCCTGTTGATTCATGGAACGCGAGCGGTCATCCGCTATGCCGAGAAGAAGACCGAGCCAGAAAGCTGGCTGCGCAAATTAATAGAACGGCGCAATAAGAACATTGCTGCTGTTGCTCTGGCGAACAAGAACGCTCGTATCATCTGGGCATTGCTTACTAAAGGAACCACATTTCATCCCAATCACGTTACGACAGCGTCTGCTGCAGCTCACTGATCGGAGCGATTGAATCAAACTGGATTGGTAATGTTGCAGTAAAAGCGAGTTTAAGAGGAGAGACTATCATCGATTGCACAGGCAATCATGACATGATGGCGAGACTGGTCAGACCGTGAGTGGCTAAACCTGTTATGGGCTCAGTGCATAAAGCACGTTATTGTGATTAGGTGCCACTCAGCGAATTCCATCAGGGACAAAGGCAATATGCCTTTATAAAAAGTCCGGATGTATGGCAGCAATCTTTACTTCCTCAAAATCATTAACTGAAAGCTTGGCAAAAAGTGGGCGTCCATGTAAGCCCATAGCGTCGCCGAAGGCTCTTGTGGTTGTGGGGTTAGCTATTGAATTTATATGATTTATTGACGATCCATCTTAAAACTGAACGTTAAAATGAGCAAAATGGACTGTTTTTTACTGTTTCTTTAAAGTTTCGTATGTGTACGACTTAGGTACGATATGAATATGCATAAATAATTACGAAAATCTACTCTTGCAGTAATTAATCACCCCGTATTTTTGGGATTCATCGGCCAACACTATTTGAATGCGACAATTGTTATACCTTTTATTGGCCATGGGATGCAGGTAGCTTGAGATTCGGCAACAGGGATATGCGTATTCACTGACTCTGACCCGAAACCAACCCGAGACCTTTTGCTTGACTTTTACATTATCAGGTCACGCTCTGCTCGGTTATTGGCAGATGATACCCGTGGATCTTTCGCAAACAGAAGCACGACCGCTTCGTGAGCCTTCAATCTTTCCTAAAGATTGTGTGCATCAGATTTGGCTAGTTTACCGCGCTAGCCGCTGGATTTGCGGTGGTGGAATGACGGAATCTTTTTTGCCGCACTTAAATGATAAGTTCCGGTTTATCTACATAATGCCAATTTTTGGAGACTTCAAATGAGCAATACTATTGAATTTAGCAAGGCGCTGGATAATTGTTTTAACGACATCGAAATGGATGCAAGAGCCATTGAAGCAATAAAAAAAACCATACTTATCAATTTTAATGAGCAAGTATCCACTTCAAAGTTAAAGGATAAGCTTGGTATTCTATTTGAATATGAAAAGAATTATCTAGGTCTAATTAAAGAATATAAGGAAGAAATAAAATTTGTTGGAACTTTACAAGAAGATCTTAGAAAAGAACGCGCCAAATTCTTTTCTGATACTTTAAGAGAGGTATCAATTGCAATGAAAGAATCGCAAGTACCCAGCGAAGTTGCAAGCAAATGGATAGAAGAGCTTGTTAATAGCTACACAAAAAGTCTTGATATTAGTAATGGGCTAATTGAAGAGCATACATTTGACACTATTGGTGATATCAGAAAGCAAGCAAAGGAATTAGTTACTGCGACAAACAAAACAAGCGAGCAATGAGCCGTGAAGAATTGGTATTCGCACTAAATATTCTCCGTGAAGGTAGGAGCAAACTGGTTAATTCCTATTGCTCCGAAGATCCTAATCTATACAGTTATATGTTCTCATTGCCCCCGAATGGACCAGAGATGGATCTAGCCATTGATAAATATTTCTTTGAATGGCTAAGCGCGCATTCTGATATGCAGATAAAAGAATGCAAAAACAGCTCTACACCCACACCCTCCCCAGAAATAACAAGCTACTTCTTGCAAGCGTATAAAAAGTTATGCGAGCGCTTTATCGTGGATAGGATCAATATAGAAGGTAAACAAAGTAATGCACTGACGTCGTTAGTCAAGGAAAAAATAGATAACTTAAATAAGCTTCTCGCAATAAGTGCACAACACGAGGAAAAGTTAAAAAAACTCCGATATATGAGCACTAAAGAAAAGTATTTGTTCGACGAGCTATTTACCTCACTTAAGGAATAGAATTATGAGCGTTCTCGGTATGTTTGATAAGCTTAGCGGTATTATCTACGAACCAATTAAATTGATTACTGATTGGACAAGAGAGCCTCTAAAGGGAAGAGAGCATCGTCGATCAATTGAAGTTCAAGAACACACGATAAAGGCAGAATCTGAGGCAAGAATGAATGAGGCTTCGCATATTGCCAACATCGAAGATCGGCAAAAGAAAGTTGATGCAGAGCTTGAAATTAAGAAAAATACCGAAGTTCAAAGAATATTAGCCGAAATTGAAGAAATCAAGAAAGATAAGGATTTTGAACGCATGAAGGCTGTATCGGAGGCGATCATGCAGTATCAACAACACCTAACCAAGCTAAATGTTAGTGCCATAAATGCGATTGGACATATGCAACTTGAGCTTAGAGAAAAGGCTCAAAACCTTGTTTATGACAAAACAATCAAGTATAAACAACTTCAGGATAGCGCTTACTCACAAGCTTATGAGGAAATGCAGCGCATTGAGAAAGACTTCTCTGACAACGAAGTTGCAAAAAATATTTTATACAAATCAGTGGATACTCGACTTGCCAACATCGTAATAACCGCGCAAAACTTTCTTATAGAACTGAACAACGATATTGCAGTATTAAACAAAAGCATTAACTTTTTGACGGAACGCGGGCAGTCTTTTATAGAAGATCATTTGGGACAATTTCACGTAGTAGCAAATGGCAGTTTGCTTTCAGAACAAAATACCCTCATGATTCAGAATCGTGAAAAAGTCATTACCGATGTGCCTATTGATACAGTCACCAAAAATATTGATTAGAATCTCCGTGGTGACGATACCCTGCAATAACTTTCGATGAATGGGTAGTGAACTCATGGACACACGGGAACAGATAACAAAGAAAGGAGCTCAGGCTGTGATACCGAGAAAGCGCAACTCGCTGAAGGGTAACGCAGATATGGATTGGGGTTTGTATAGATACCGGCATTTGGTGGAGAATGCTATTGCCCGGCTAAAGCAATATCGGGCAATAGCGACACGATACGACAAACTGAAGCGAAATTACGAAAGTATGGTAGCCATAGCGTGCGGATATCTGTGGCTACCTATGTGAAATGTCAACAGACCCTAGCACGTGATAATTTTGCAAGAGGCTCAGCAGTGAAATACTATGACATAAAACCCATTAGTTGCGATTGAATCTGTGAAAGGCTAAAACTATGAACTGTATTCGCCTGTTAACTAGTGCTTTATTGGCGCTCTTGATACTAGGATGCGCTTCTGTTCAGCTTGCTCCACATAGCCAAGATATTGAAGCTAAGAAGTTTATTTCTGTACCAGACAAATCTGTTGTTTATGTAATACAAACAGGTGGACTCGGTTCATATCGTATTTTCTTGCATATCTGGTTAAATGGCGAGAATGTGGCAACTCTCTCGGGAAACACATATTCAAGATTGGTTGTTGATCCTGGCAAATATAGGTTGGTAGCTACCTCTCCAGAAAATCGAGAAAGCGTGGACTTTACTATAAATGCCGGGGAAATGGTGTTTCTCGGAGCTGGATCAAAGCCTGGTGTTGCACAAATGCGTGTGCGGCCAATAAGCAAATTTTCATTACAAGAAGGTCGCGAGGCAGTTATAAAAAGGAAACTAGCGGAATCAATCGCACCCCTTTAACCTATTCCTTATGCATAATATATTCATTTAATTATGTTGACACCGGTCTAAAATTGACAGAAAAGGATGTTAATACCGGTTGAAATTTGACTTAGTAATCACTATACATTTTGATACAGTTATATTTTTGCAGAAATTAGGTGAAAATCGGTCTTAGATAATATTTTTTAACTTAGAGCTTCTTGCAAAATTATCATGCACTAGCCGAAAAAAGTTCGGCATCTGCCGGCAAATAACCCAATCTTCCCTGCTTTAATAATATTCCTTAATATAAGCATAAGCCCGATCAAATAACACCTGATCTTTATGCAGATGATATTTCAACAATGCCTTACGTAAAGATTTCTGCACCTCACGCTCACCAGATGTGGAATGCTGCCAGCCGGGGAAGCGAACTACACGAACAATCGCATCAATATCCGCAACAATACGTTCTACGACAGCCGGTGTTTGATCGGTTTTCAGTTCTAAAAATAATTCAGTCAATGCTGCTTGCGGGGTTTTGTCCTGTAGGGCTTCTGCTAATTCCTTTTCTGCCTGAACTGTTTCCTTGGCAATTTTGCACAATTCTTTAACAAATTCAATTGAGCTAATCAGACCTTTTTCGGCTTTATCGCGCAGTTCTTCCAGGCGTTCACTGAGCTTTTTGAAGGCAGGGTAATCAACGTGGTTTTGAAACCGCTTGATCAATACTTTTTCCAGTTGTTTGACTTTCTTGGAATCAGGGTGGTTGAAAATATCCTCAATCACATCGGCATCCAGCACATACTCTTCCAGAACATGAACATCACCAACATGGATGTTTTCATGAATCAGTTGCGTGGTCTGGGCACCCAATGATAGCCACAGCAGCTTACCGATATTGTCAGAAGCGGGCTTAACGGATTCATAAACTTGTGCCAGCCATTTGTAATCCTGGTTATAAAGTTCCAGGATATTATCGGGTGATAAAGATTCCCATAGCTTCGCCAGATACTTAAAGTCAAGCGCAAAGGCATCTTTCTTCTCGTTGGTATTAATAGCATTCTGTGCTCCTTCCAAACCCTCAAAGCCTTCCAGTGTTCTATCGACGCCAGAAAAATGAGCGAGAGTCTCGCGCATCGCCTGTGGTAATTGGCCTCTTAATTCCGAAATATTCGTAATCACTTGCTTAACACTTTCTTCATCAAATTCCAGTGCTTTGGCGGCATCATCAAACACGCCGAAATAATCCACGATTCTGCCGAAGGTTTTATGAGGATATAAACGATTAGTCCGGCAAATTGCTTGCAGTAGGGTGTGATCTTTTAATGATTTATCCAGATACAGTGTTTGCAGTATTGGCGCATCAAAGCCAGTCAACAGTTTGGCTGTGACGATAATAAATTTTAAATCGGAATGGGCATCATTAAACTCATCGATAATCTTCTCCTGTGCCGATTTATCCATCGCCCATTTTTGCTTAAATTCAAATGCATCATTGGCTGACGTGGAAATCACCACCCGGCTGGCTTCAGCAGAAAAATGTTTGTCCAGTTCTTCTTTATATTGCACGCAGGCATAACGATCAGGTGTCACAATCATCGCTTTAAAGCCTTGCGGATCCACTTTTTCCTTAAAATGCACAGCAATATCGGCTACGATTTTAGCCACCCGTTCAGGTGATTTCAAAAACGACACCATTTTTGCTGATCTCTGATTTAAGGCATCGGCTTCTTCATCGGTAAGTGCCGCGCTTTCGGTAAACTCGGCAAAAACCCGATCAATCGACTCCTTGTCGACATGCACGTCCACTAAACGCGGCTCGAAATGTAGCGGCAAGGTCGCCTCATCGCGGATCGAATCATGAAAGGTATAACGCGACAGATAGCCGCCTTGATCTTCCTCTGCGCCAAAGGCCCAGAAGGTATTTTTATCAGCTCTATTCACCGGTGTTCCAGTCAAACCAAATAAAAACGCATTCGGCAAAGCCGCGCGCATTTGCCGGCCCAGGTCACCTTCCTGGGTACGGTGCGCCTCATCGACCAGCACAATGATATTGTCGCGAGTATTCATATTCGGCTTGGCATCGCGAAATTTATGAATCATCGAGATAATAATTTTGCGGGTGTCGCGTTCCAATAAAGTTTGCAACTCGCTGATGCTGTCGGTGGTTTCCACATTCGGCACATCCGCCGCATTAAAGGTGCCGCTGATCTGGGTATCCAAATCGGTTCGATCCACCAGTACGATCACGGTCGGACTTTTCAATTCCGTCGCCCGGCGCAGTTTCTGTGCCGCAAACACCATCAGCAGCGATTTACCGGAACCCTGGAAATGCCAGATCAAGCCTTTCTTAATCCGCCCTTCGATCACCCGCTGCACAATTTTATTCGCGCCTTCATATTGCTGAAAACGCGGAATCACTTTGCTGCGCTGTTTCCTTTTGTTGGTGGTAAATAAAGAGAAGTTAAGCAGAATATCCTGCAAGCGCTTGGGCTTCAGCAAATCAGTCAACTCTTTGCCGATTTCCGCTAGACCGAGACTCTTGGCAATATCGCCGCCGTCCGATTCCAGCCGCCACGGTGCCCAGAATTCCAGCGGACAACGGATTGCGCCATAAAACAACTCCTTGCCTTCAGTGGCAAATGACAAAATATTCGGCACAAACAGCTGCGACACCGCATTTTCATACACCGTATGAATTTCATGCGCCCCATCCAACCAACTGACCGAAGGGCGTATCGGCGTTTTCGCCTCACCCACTACCACCGGAATACCGTTGATCAGCAACACTACATCGGGTATTTTGGTTTCGCGATGATGAATGCGGAATTGATTGGTAACGACATAGCGGTTATTGATCAAATTATCAAAATCCAGCAAGCGCACCGGCACATGGCGATTGTTGTCGCCAAATGGCATGGTCTTTTCACCACTTAGCCATTTAAAGAACTCTTCATTGGCTTTCACTAGCCCGATTTGATTCACCGAAATCAAGATCGCACGCAATTTGTAGATCACTTCATCAGCCAATTCCGGGCGTAGCTGAATTTCTGGATTCAAGCGCAGCAAGGCGGTTTTGAGTTCACTCTCCACCAACACTTCGTTGACACCGCGCGCCAACTCATCCGCCGATTGATAAATCCACTGCGCTCCATAACCCGCTCTGGGTTCAGCCACCTTACCCGCGTTCAGATTCACGCCGCTGATTTCATGGATGATGTAATGCTCAACACTGTTGAGTTCGGTGAAGGCCATTGCTAGAAGATTTGGTTGATTAGGCTTCTTTGTAGGGATTTTGAATTTTCGATTTTGGATAACGCGTTAATTCTCGATGAATCTAATTGTTTCAAACATTTTATTATTTGGAACTGCTTTTCATCATTTACTTTAGGTAAAACTATAGACTTTAATGTTTTGCTATCAATATTTGGAAAAGTAGAGCCCGATGCCAATCTCATAATTTCACCGACATTAAATCTTAATGCGAACTCAATAAAATCAGTTTTAAAAATACCTTTGCCTCTAATTGCTGCGATTCCTCGCCCAATGCAATAGGTATCATTAGATAAGTTAATCCGACCTGTGGTACTTCCTCTAACGCAAAGAAGAATATCTTTATTTTCACAAAATTTAGTTGGCTTTGATGTCCATTGGATTTTTATAGGGTATCTATCAGTAAACTCAGTTGGCCCATTTATAAGTGGAGCACCTTCTCCAATTTGATTATAACTTTCACCAGGCGGTGATTGACCCATGATTACATCAGCACAATCATCAAGGGTCATATATTGTTGTGCTTCATTATGAAAATATTGCCGACACCGTGAATCAAAGTTTTTATTGATACAATCGACTAGTGCGTACTCTTTCTCAATCACATCATCCATAGCCCAAAGCAGTTCAGCCAGTTGAGCTTGCTGGTCTTTGGGGGGGAGCAGAAATTCTTGGTGTTTAAGCGTTCCCCAATTGATCGTCGGCGACAAGGACCCCACCGAAATATCAACCGCCCGGTGCATAAATAAATCGGAGTGCAGAAAAAACGGAAACAGTTTTGGCTCGATCACTTCTGGATTAGCTCTTAACACCAAAGAATGTGCTGAGCAAAAACCATCCATAGTAGCAATGGCCGCTTTGCGTTGATAAGCTCGCCGTCTGCCAAATATCACATCGCCGGGGTAACACCTTAATTTTTGCCCGTCTACGTCATCCGGCGTGCCGGTGCGTTTAATATGAATAGAATCAGAATCGATATGTTCCAGACCAATATAAACTTCCAAATCGGTATTATTCGGATCAACTCGTTCAGAAATATTCTTGGCAATTTCATCAAAGCGGTAAGTTTTCCAGTTGGATTTATCCAGATTCTTGAGATCAATTGCTTGCATGGTTTCCGTCATGATTTATCCAATCACCCGAAAAAGCTCATCCATACTTTTCTTTAATTCAGCCGATGACTGCATCCAATTTTGCAGGGCTTCATTCAGCGAGATTTTTGTATCGCTGCTATTTACGTTGCTGACATATAGCGACATATTTAAACTGGCTTTATGACTCAATACTTGATCAATACCAACCACTTTACAAAAGCCATTCTGATCCTGAAATGCTTTATAGGCCGCATAAATTCGCTCGATGTGCTGCGGCTCCAAGAAAGCAATATTCTTGTCCTGCCTGACCTCACTGACCGCATTGATGATTAACACTTTGCCTTTCCTACTGGCTTCTTTATTGGTCTTAGTAATCAGCAAACAGGCTTCCATTGGCGAGTTGTAAAACAGGTTTGGTCCCAGGCCAATCACACATTCCACCAGATCTTGCTCGATCATTTTGCGGCGCATATCGGCTTCGGTATCCCTGAACAAGATGCCATGTGGCCACAAGGTTATGGAACGACCATTCTTCTTATCCAGACTTTTTTGAATATGCTGCTGAAATGCATAATCGGCACAACCTTGTGGCGGTGTGCCCCAGAGATTACGTCCGTACGGATCGCTCTCAAACGCTTTGCGATCCCAGGCTTTGATCGAATACGGCGGATTGGCGAGAATGACATTAAAGGTTTTGAGCTGGTCGTCCTCCAGAAAGGCTGGATGCGTCAGAGTATTGCCGCGCACGATGCTGAATTCCTCGATGCCATGCATGAACATGTTCATACGGGCAATGGCGGAGGTGAGCAGGTTGACCTCCTGACCGTACAGTTTGAGGGTGCGGTATTCCTTACCTTCGTCTTTTAAATGCAAGGCGCAATTCAGTAATAAACCACCGGAGCCGCAGGTCGGGTCATACACACTTTCGCCGGGTTGCGGGTCCATAATCAGCGTCATCAGTTTGACCACGGTGCGGTTGGTATAAAACTCAGCAGCAGTATGGCCGCTGTCGTCGGCAAATTCCTTGATCAGGTATTCGTAAGCATTACCCAGCTGGTCATCCGGCACATTGCTGACGTTGAGTTTATGCTGGGAGAAATGCTCGATCAGATTGGTCAGGATGGCATCGGACAATCGATCTTTATTGGTCCAACTGGCGTCGCCGAAAATGCCAAATAAAGCATTCGGATTGGCTTGCTCAATGGCCCGCATCGCTTCCTGCAAGGCTGTGCCGATATTGACGGTTTTCTCGCGCACATTATTCCAATGCGCGCCTTCAGGAATCTGGAAATGATGGTTTTCTGCAAATGCGGCATATTCCAGATCACCGTCGCTTTCTGCTAACGCATTAGAAAATTCCTCGTCATACACATCGGAAATGCGCTTGAAGAACAGCAAGGGAAAGATGTACTGCTTATAATCCCCGGCATCAATGGTGCCACGTAAGGCCGTGGCTGCGCCCCAGAGGTATCTTTCGAGTTCTTGCTGGGTCATAACTGTTGGCTTTCTGCAATAACCGGTGTTGATGAGTTATTGGTCATATCCAGAAATGACAGATGCAACAACTCTAATTTATTAGAACGTGTACCAAGACTGATTCGCCATCTTTCTTCCATAAATTTCAGAAGAGTTAATCCGCGCTCTAAAATCTCAGTCTCTGTCCAGTTTTCATTCTTGGCTACTTCTAATTCTGAATATGAACCGTTAGCATATCCATTGCGAATGATATTTCCATTGTCATCGGTTTTTATTTTTTTCTTGTTGGGAAAATCGTCATTTTGCAAACTTGAATTGATGCTTGAAGACAATGGCAACAGATTTCCTAGGGAACCACGAAGATATCTGCATTCATCATCACTAAATCTGGAGAAACAAGTTGTCCAGTATTCACTATCTGCTGTTTGCGGGTAAATGTGTTCGATAGAGACTTTATCCGTTTCACTCTTAGTAAAATTATGCCATCCTAGTTTTGGCTGATTCCTGGATTCTTTAATCCTTTCTTCGTATTCAAAAAAGAAATAACTCAGATCATTCCAATCGTAGAATCCATCACCATTCGGGCCAAATTTTCTGCTAATGAAGTCTCTGAAATAGCTTGTTTTGAAGATATTGTTTTTGTCGAATACCCAAGATAGATCGTTATTTAATGATGCAATAACCTCTGGTATCGACATTTCCCCCATATAAATTGATCTTGTATCGCGATAGTAAGCACTACTTCGGTAGGAGGATTGGGCTCGGCATAGCCGAAAAGAAATAAAGATAAACCGCTCAATTTGATTTAGTAGTGAAATTCGCTCATTGTCATATGGTTTAGTCCGAATTAGTGCTGCCATAATCAATGGTCTGAAATACGCGATCTTAACGCGATTGATTCTATCCATTGCTATTTGTTCAATCTCGCTCAACTCTTCAGAATCACTTGGAAAAAAGGTGCTATACCAAATTTTAGATGACTCTTTAAGGCTATCAACGTATTTACTAATATCTATAATTTTCAGTTTGGATTGCCGATTCATTATAGGTACTTGTTCGATTACCTTATCATCATCATCAGTATCTGGCGAATCGATAAGCTCTTCGACATATTCAATCCCACTGGCACTAACTTCCAATTTTTCAAAAATGTTTTTTGGTGAAAAGTAATCATCTAATAAATAACGTATGTAATCGTTACCTTTATTGCGGCTGTACTTGAAGTACATGATCCAGTGAGCTCTTAAAAAATCATCATCATTCAGTGGTGTTTTTTTGTTACGGCCTAGCTGGTTATAGATTTCACCCCAAGTTTTGTTAATCTTTGTTCTAATATTTTCCTTGACGTCATCTGCTACTTCCTCAGGTGGATAAAGAGTAGTCAGATAAATAAGTCTGTTCTTCAGTAATTCCAGATCAGAAAGTCGTTTCCCTCTATTATTCATCGTTTCGAAAGCGACAAAGACATCAAAGTTGTCGTCGATTTCATAAAGATTAAAGAGAAATCGTTGCGTCAATTTTTCATATATATCCTTAAGCGAATTGAGGCCATTCTTCTTGATAAGTTTTGCAATATTTTCTTTAAAAAACTTCTTTGCATTTTCTAGATTCAAGGTATAGAAAGTTTCACGAATGGTGCCCGCATTAGGTTCTTCAAATACTTGATGACGCAGAAACTCAAAAGATGGATTGTCTACTTCATATCCAAACTTATATGTATTGATAGTGCGATGTTTTGGTTCCAATATGGCTATATATTTTTCAATAACCTCGCTTAGCTTATAAGCTCCAAGAAATATCTCCGCTTTGCTACATCTCTCATTTGCAGGGTTACTTGTAACAGCTTCAATTAAACATTGAATGAGTATTGAAATTGTTGTAAGTCGTTGCTGTCCATCCACAATGAAGTATGGAATATATCCTCTACCTTCTATAAGCCACTTTTCATCATTCCATCCTGACCAAATTTTCTTTGGAACCTTTTTTATCGACAATACGCCTGTGTAGTGGGAGCGATGCGAATCCAAGCTGAGTAAGTCTTCCCAAAACTCAATTAGTTGCTTTTCACCCCAAGCATATCCACGCTGGTAATCTGGAATTCTAAAAACCTTTTTATTAAAGACATCATCCAAGGATTGAAGATCTTTCATTTTAAAAATCCGTTTAAAATTGTTTTGAATTTTTCTTCTGCTTCTAAACTGGCTTGCCAGGCGACTTTTAAATCATTAAAAGCTTCTTCTACACTAGGTAGGTTATCTTCAATGATTTTTTCCACGTAGAGCGGTATGTTCAGGTTGTAATCGTTTTCTTTGAGGTCATTGAGTGTGGCCACTTTGACGTAGTTCTCAACATTGATGTAGGCTATATACCAGTCGTAAATTTGTTTTACGTGCACGGGTTCCAGGAAATTTTGTGCTCTGCCGATTCTGATTTGATCGGAAGCATCGATAAAAAGGACTTTGTGTTTTTTCTCGGATGCTTTGTTCTGCTTGAATACCATCACACAAGCGGCCAGTTGCGTGCCATAGAAAATATTTGGTCCCAAGCCAATTACGGCTTCCAGCAAATCCTGCTCTATCAATACTTGCCGGATAGTGCTTTCAGCCCCTTTGCGGAATAGCGCACCATGCGGTAGCACGACGGTCATTCTGCCAGTGCTGTTCATGGATTTAACCATGTGCTGTACCCAGGCCATGTCGCCATTACTTTTCGGGGGGACCCCGCCAATATTTCTACCAAAAGGATCATTCACCCAATTTCCTGCTCCCCAGTTTTCTAGTGAAAAAGGTGGATTCGCTATCACGCAATCAAAGGTTTTTAAGCCATCTGCCTCAAAAAAGGCAGGGTTGCGTAATGTATCACCCCGGATGATTTCAAAATCTTCTATTCCATGCAGAAACATATTCATCCGGGCGATTGAGCTGGACGTCAAGTTTTTCTCTTGACCATAGAGTTTGAGTGTACGGAAATCTTCCTGGTTATGTTTGAGATGATCAACACATTCCAGCAACATGCCGCCAGTTCCACAAGCTGGATCATTAATACTTTCCCCTTCGTGGGGATCTAGGATCAAGCCTAAAAGATGCACTACAGAACGAGGGGTATAAAACTCACCGGCTTTTTTATTGGTAAGGTCGGCAAAGTGCTTGATCAAATATTCATAGGCTTGGCCGAGCATATCAGGATTAATATTCTCATTTCCCAGTGTGTATTTAGAAAAGTGTTCAACCAAATTGATCAGCAGACTGTCAGAGAGTTTGTTTTTGTTGCTCCACTGCGCATCACCGAAAATGCCATACAAGAATTCCTGATTGGCTTGCTCTATACCTCTTAAGGCTTTCTCAATGGCTAAACCGACATTGGTTGATGTTTCCCGCACATCATTCCAATGACAACCTTCAGGGATTTCAAAACGATGGAATTCAGGTAAGGCTGCGTATTCTTCATCGCCATCTGATTCTTCAAGCGCATTACGAAATTCTTCATCATAAACATCGGATATCCGCTTAAAAAATAACAGAGGGAATATGTAGACCTTGAAATCTGAGGCATCGACTGGACCTTTCAAGATCCATGCAGCTTTAGAGAGGTATTGTTCTAATTGGGAAAGAGTTAGTTTACTTTTGTTCATTCAGCTAATTATAACTATATGAACTAATATTCGTTCAAATTCGACTTATTCTTTCTATGTAAGCCAAGTGTAAATCACTTCTGATTGATATTGCTGGATTTAAGCGACAGCAACACATGCCACTATCGACTATCAAATCAAGGCATTTGGTAGTTCATTCAGAAACTGACTATTAGACAGAGCATCAGGATATTAGCAACCTACCGAGATGCAAGAAAATTTGATGTTATATGAAAGCAAGAGTCGAAGTCCGGCGCTCACCCCGACACCCTAACCGATGTATTCCGATATTATCTCTATAGAACAACGAGTTATTCATAGATAACGTCCCGCTCCTGTCTCAACCCAGTGACCGTCGGATTAACAGTCCGGAGTTCAGTCGTTTATGCCTACAGATAGCCGAAGAATCCAAAAGTAGTTTTCTTCCCGGGCACCGAACCAACCCGAACAAACCGAACCAGGGCCGAACCTGGCCGCCCCACCGATGGCGCACTTCTGGCCCTCCTTCCTCATGCAAAACAACGACTTACATTTGTTTTCTCCGAACTTTTTCTGAACGTCGCCCCGAAACCCAATGGTGGTAAGTATCGGCAGAAAGGCCGGCATAAACTACCCAGAATTATCCCAGGGTGCTCACCAAAAAAATCAGATGAGGGTTAGAGTCATACCTACCTCTAAACGGATCCTCCTCCGCATTACTCAAGCAACTGCTAGATGATAATTATTTTTTATCGCTATTTAAAGGTAAGTGATCGATAATTGAGCTTAAATCCACTTTAACTTTCTAATGTCCATATAAAAATATGATGCTACTGGTTACTAAAGCTAAAAATTCGATTAAATTACAACAAAAACGACATTTATTAAGTGATTGATTTGACCAGATTACACAGTGATCACTGACATCACCTTACCAGAACAGCCAGAATAAAAAAATTGAGATTTAATCTGCCGAATTTCCTAATTCGGCAGATTAAATTACAACCACTAACTTCCTGAACAAACTTCATCACTCAACATCTTCGCTTTTGCCTCCAATTTCGATACCAATGACGTTTGATTACTTGCTCCAGCCGTCATCTTTGGAACTGGCAAAGTAGCGTTCTTCTCTGTCGTTTCGTTTCCGTCCTCAACAGGAAAGAATTCCTCAATCACCGCACCGCTATCATCTTCACCATCTTCGAAAGCGCCATTATTAAGCCCCAGACGAGCTGCATGGTCTAGGGCATCTTGGTCAAATCCGGATTCCTGTCGCTCGGCATCAATCCGCCGAGCTTGCGCCAAGGTTTCTTCTATGCTCAGATCGCTGCGCACCGTAATATCAACATAATAGATCGGCGTACCATAGCTTTGCAGGGTTGATTTTCCCCGTAGACGCAATTCCAGCGGTAAGCAGGATAAGCGATTGCCGGAAATGGCCTTGAAGTAATGCAGACGTGCAGCCAGAGTGCGAATGCTGTTAAAGCCAGTTGTTCGGAAGATAAAACTTCCCAGGGGATCATCGTCGCCAATGACGACATTCAATCTGCCGTAGGGTTTGCAGGCACCACCTTTGGCGAGAGCACAGCCATCCGGTGAAGGACAAGGAAAAGAAGCAACTTCCTCTTCCGTCCTGCGCCGACAGGTTTCACCATTGCCGACGCATAATGGCCTGCCGGAATTTCTATCGAACAAAGTGTATTCAGCACGAAAATTCAAATCCGGTTCATTGAACATCAGACGGATTGGAATACTTCGTATCTTTCCGCCTTGTGCCTTGCGCAAGCCTTCGTCATAAGGATGCGGCAGCCACCCTTCCCTGCTCTGTATCTGGCTGGTGATGGTAAATTGATCATCCTTCTCCGGCAGACGCTTGCCGTTTTTCTCTACGATCTTGCCAATGGATATTCTCCCCAGAATCGGCGGTGTAATGGTTAAACCTTTTAACATATCATGCTCCTTAGTTTGAGCGGTCTGCCCGGTCATGACTGGACAGACGCAATAGAATTGAACAAAAAATCAGAGTGATGAAGTGGCATCGATGACGACAAAACGACGACTTCCCGTTTTGCTCATTGGATAGCGTTGCAACAGATCAGGCTGCTCTTTGAGTAAACGGACAACATCGAGAGAAACGCTGTCTTTGCTCTTTTTCCAGGTGACTTCACCTGCCTTGAACTTTGCCCGGCTGGCTTCGCCCATTACCTGCTGGATGGATTGTTTGTATTGCGCTTCCAGTTTCTCCAAATCCGCCAAACGCTGGCGGACACTGACTAGATCAGAAAAAGTAGCTGACAGCATTGGATGCTGACTGAAATCCAAGGTTGAACCACTATCTTCTGGATACAAACTGCGCAACGCCAATTCCGCCGATTCGGAACCATCTGCCGGAGGTGGCTTATCAGATTCGACATAGCGCCAGAAGATCTGTTCAAGCTGAATTAAGCGGTTGATTAAGGCTTCATTCCGAGGAATTCTGTGTATTTCCAGGTGTTGCCCACCGATTAACACGGCCACATCAGCCGCGCTCTTGCCAGTAACCGCTAATTGATGCTGAACCTGTAACTGGACATACTCTGGTACGCCTTCTTTCCAGAGTCTTGCACCGTTGATACCGGCTGTTTTACATTCGAGGATTTGAACATCACTGGAACCGGTTACTTCCCGGTCGATATTGGCTAGCATCCACGATAGATCAGCATGCTGCAGCACCGCATTAACCCGACGCACCCGATGACCTGTTTTTTGTGAATAATGCGCGGCAACGATAGGTTCCAGGATATTGCCCCAGTAAAGCGGGCTTGTTTCATCCTTAGGATCGACTTTCGGCAGGTTGCCGTCTCGCACTGTTTTCTCAAGCCAAAGCTCTAATTGGGATTTATAGGGATTCAAACCGACTGCAGCAGCGGCATCTGAACTGCCAATACCTTGTTTTCTGACAGCAAGCCATTCTTCCCTCGGCATCGCCTTTGTGCGTACCAGCTTCAAGGCTGCACGAGACTTGACTGGTACGTGAGTGGGTATTGTTTGCATGATTTTCACCTGCTGAGATAATTGTTTTTACGGAAACAAAAACGCCCGGTAAGCATTAGCCTACCGGGCGTTTTATTCGACTCTGTGATTCAGTCTACTAATTGCAGGGCCGTATCCAGTGCACGCTGTTTGATGGCTGCCCCCTGACCAAACCAGGCAGAATCCAGCCGATGCTCGCTGCTACGAGCCCGCTTTTCATGATCGACGTATTCTGTGATGGCATTGAGCAGCCCCCAGGCGGTTCCTTTGGCAGAATCTAATTTTGCTCCGCGACCTTCCCCGTTATAGAGGCTTTGTACCTTTTTCAAGGCACGCTCGTTACTTGGCGCAGCAGAATCAGTATTATCAGTGTTAACTGATTGAGCATCACACAGCACATGCTCAAAATAATTGATCGCTTCACGCGATTTCATTTTGCGCTCTGCCAGTTTACGCATGCGATACATGAATTCGTCCCATTGTGAAACAGCGATTCCGAGCTGCTGCTTCACGACTTGAGGTTCAAAACGAGTGCTATGCGGCACCTTGATAGATCGCGCTTCTCCATTCAATGCGATGGTAAGCGTATTGTTGCAGACTACACGAATGGTAGTAGGTGTTGCTGTCGTTGCTAATGTGCCATCGCATGATGTTGCCAGAAGTAGATAGCCATTAACCAGGTCATTGTCTTTAAGCGCCATCGATTGCCCAGTTTTGGCTAGTGCACAGAATTTTCTGCCCCCTTTCAACACACCTGCTGTTTCAAGTTCGTAACCGGAGTATTCTGTCAGATCGCGGTAGAATTCCAGTACCTCGGATGGCTGAACAATCTGATAACGCTGCGAGACGACCGATAATGCTGCTTTATTGTCGGAGCGGTAGAGAACCTTTTGTTCCGGAAAAGAATGGATGGAGGCCAGACCGCCAAGCGCTTCGGTCATAAAATGAACTGGGGACTCCTTTATCTGCCAGTTCATCCCTGCTTGCTGTGCCCAGACTTCTAGCGGTTGCTTGGGACTCAAGCAATTGCCCAGGCCGTGCCAGGGTGTTTGACCTACATAGGCCATTTGTTCGATAAGATGTGCCATAAGAACTCCTAATCAGTTAAATTAAAGTTGACTGGACCATCAACAATTGGTGCTGAATGATCAAAATGATGATTGACGCTGAAACTGTGTCCGCATGACCGACATAAATAGTTGTCCAGGATGCGTTGATCGACAATCTCTCCCAGTTTGGCTCCCGTGACACCGCCAGTCACTGTACCGATCAGGCCGCCGAAGAAAGCTCCTGCGATACTGCCAAAGGCTCCCCCGGCTGGTCCTGCAATAAAACCTAGTGTGCGCCCTACTTTGGCGCCTTTCACAGCACCGGCGATACCATGGATACCGCCGCCAGCTGCACCGATCGCGCCGCCTACTTTTCTGCCCTCATCTTTAGTGGTAATGCGAATGGATCGACAATTAGGACATTGAATGTTCATGGTAATAACTCCTGAATATAATTTGCCTACAGACACGTTTCTGATTTGAAGTAAAAAGCTGATGAAATATATCTGCGGGAAGAAATAAAAAGCATATCGTTCATTCGTAAACGATTAGCTTTTCATAATGAAAGGTTCATTTACCTGAAAGCGAAGGCAAATGGCGGTAATACCCAAAAGGTATTACTCAATAGAAATATGTGTGACTGAAATTTTTTAGGAAGTGGAATTGCTTGCAAGAAGCTCTCAAGTATCTTCCAGTTTAGAAGTTTGTTTGATGTTCGGAGTTATTGCGCAAGATAAAAATGGTGTACGGACTTAATTCGTATTAGAAAAAAGGAGTGTACTGAGTTAGTTCGCATGGATGTACATACTTAATACATATTTGTTATTTATCAGCATATTACTAAAATCATAAAGAAATACTGTTTTCAAGCGAATTTCTGAAAGGTAAAGAAAACAACATCTGGATTTTTAATCCTCAATAGCAAACTCGCACATGATTTTCGATATGAAGTTCACAATAAAGCGCTAGATGCCAGACTCTATTTTGGCTCCTAATGAAGAGAACTGGCCTCTTGTTGATTTGCAAGGCTAGAATCAAGGATATTGCAAAACTGATTGAGTTATTTTTATTGATTTTCCGAGGTGAATACTAGCTCGAGAATAACCTTCAGAAAATAGCACGTCGAGAACTTTTTTAAATTTTCTTGCAAAACTAAGGATACGTTTGTTATCATTCAGAAATAATGTTTTCAGCATAAATAAAGGGAGTATTGCCTATAGACCCAAGCAGCAGCAGATAAATTAACCTTTAACAATACTTGATGCGGCATTGTTAGCTCTGAATAATTAGCTAACGTAATGCCATTATCCGCGAATGATGATAATCATAGAGCGCGATTGATAAGGTACCTTCCATAGCACATGCATAATGGTTGAGTACAAAAGCAAATGCATTCGTATTTGCTTCAATAATATCCTGATAATTCGTAGATTTTTAACATCTACAAAATAATACTGGCCCTACTGGGCGCTCTAGATATTTTATTTTTTTGTTCTTCTGGCTTGAGTGCTTAATTTTCGCGCGCTCATTCGGTATGGTTCGTCCTAAATCAAGTTTAAATTAAGGTTCTTTTATTATGAATACTATAAATCGCACCAACAAATTCATCCGCCTGCGAGAAGTCATGCAACTCACAGGTTTATCCCGTAGCAGCATTTATGCTCGTATCAATTCAAACTCCTCGTCTTTTGATCCCTCATTTCCACTTCCGGTGAAGCTATCTCCCACCCCTAAGAACCTGTTCAAAGTCTTTTCGTTTGACAGAAAAAGTGCGATATTTGCAGGATGAGAACAAGTTATCCAAGTGATATCAGTCGCGAACAGTTCGAGCAGATCCGCCCACTGCTGGAAAGTGCGCGCAAGAAGAC